>CALRWU020000015.1:0-16158 GCA_943371945.1 Azorhizobium sp. AG788 | reverse complement strand
AGGCGGTCGCGCCATTGCGGTGACAATGGCAATGCGCCGAGCAGAGCGTGGTAGATGGCCACATCGCCAAAGCGCACTGTTGCGCCGGTGACGCCTCCGGCCTGAGCCGCTTCAAGCGCGACGGCGATCGCCTCGGCGTCTTCCGCTGGCGAACCGCTGTTGCCGAACCATTCGAAGCCGATCTGCAGGTGCTCGACCGGATCGTCGGATCCGCGCGGCGGCAGGCGATAGACGGGACCGGCGCCGTGGTAACGCGCGACAGGAAGTTCGCCGACGGCAACCATCTGCGCGATTGGCGTTGTGAGATCGGGGCGGAGGCAATGCTCGGCGCCACTGGCGTCGGTGAAGGTGCAGAGACGCGAGCGTACGACTTCGCCGGAAAGTTCGAGGATCACTTCGGCAGGCAACAGCGTCTGCGGCTCGGCCTTGACGCCGCTGACGCGCGCGATGCGGGCAAGCGCGGCGGCGGCTTCCGGCGTCAGCATCACGGCTGGCCCACAATGGTCTTGATGCGGGCGACCATTTCGCTGCGCGGGCACTCGAACTGGCCTGGACGCTCGGCGCGCCAGGATTCGTTGTCGGTCATGCCCTTGGCGGCGGCGGCGCCGGCGTTCAGGTCCTTGATGGTGACGACGCCCTTCTCGCGCTCATTGCCGCCGACGATGACGACAGCAGGAGAGTTACGGCGGTCGGCGTACTTCATTTGCGGCTTCATGCCGGAAGAGCCGAGATACATTTCGGCGCGAACGCCAGCGCGACGCAGGTCGGACGCCAGCGTGGCGTAGTCGGCCAGCTGGTCCTTATCCAGCACGAGCACGAGCACAGGACCGGGCGGCTTCTCTTCGCCGGTTGCAGCCATTGCCGCAGCAAGGCGACTGACGCCGACAGAGAAGCCGGTTGCGGGCGCGGGCTCGCCACGGAAGCGCGCGACGAGACCGTCATAGCGACCGCCGCCACCCACCGAGCCGAAGCGCATTGGATTGCCGTCGGCATCGCGGAACTCGCGGAGGAACTCCGCTTCGAAGACAGGGCCGGTGTAGTACTCAAGCCCGCGGACGATGGACGGATCGAACACGGCGGCATCATCGCCGATACCAAGCGCGCTCAGAATAGCGTCGATCTCGCCGAGCTCGGCAACACCCTGTGCACCCGAGCGGGTCATGCCCGTGGAGTTTGCCAGCTTGCGCACCGTCTCCGAGCGCGTCGCGGAACGCGATGTGATGAACTCGATCAGGACGTCGATCTGGTTCGCCGTCAGACCAGCCCCCTGGGTGACGTCGCCGGATTCGTCCTTGCGGCCCTTGCCCAGCAGGAGCGTGACACCTTCGACGCCGAACTTGTCGAACTTGTCGAGCGCGCGCAGGACTGTTGCGCGCTGTGCAGGGTCGAGGACGCCGGCGGATTCCATGATGCCATCGAGAATCTGGCGGCTGTTGACGCGGATGAGGTATTCGCCACGCGCGGCGCCTGCGACCTGCATCGCCTCAGCGGCAATGGCGATCATTTCAGCGTCAGCGGCGGGGCCAGCGACGCCGACCGAGTCAGCATCGCACTGGATGAACTCGCGGAAGCGGAACGGGCCGGGCTTTTCATTACGCCAGACCGGGCCGGCAGAATAACGGCGGAACGGCTTGGGGATGCGCTCCCAGTTCTCGGCAACATAACGGGCGAGCGGGGCGGTGTGGTCGTAGCGCAAGGCGATCCACTGCTCGTCATCGTCCTGCAATGCGAACACGCCGGCGTTGGGACGGTCGGTGTCGGGCAGGAACTTGCCGAGGGCGTCGACATACTCGAATGGGCCGGTGTCGAGCGCGTCAAAGCCCCAGCGTTGGTAGACGGCGCTGATCGCGTCCACGAGCTTGCGTTCAGTGGCGATAACCGCCGCTGTCCTGTCCGGAAATCCCCGCGGTTTGCGAGCTTCCGGTCTCCGGTCTCCCGATTGTTGCTCGTCCTTGGACATGATGGCCATCCGACCCGGACCCATGGATTTGGGGCCTGCGGGATAGCCCATAGGGAAGGCTCCCGCAACTCGCAGGGATGAGGGTGAAGCCGGGTCTAGTGGAAGTTGTACGCGAAGGTCGCCCGCCCCGCGAAATCGTTGAATCGCAGGTCGTAACCGCCGGTATTGCCCCGCTGGATCGCGAAGATCAGTTCCGACTTTCCGTCAGCGTCGAAGTCGCCCGTGTCGACCAGTTTCAGGCTCTCGCCGAGATACTGCGCGTTGCCATCGGGCGAGATCGCAAAGGTCTGGGGCGCGAAGGCGGTCTCCTCCAGCGGGCCATCGCAACGGTAGCCGGTCAGTTGGGTCGTTGCGATCGACCAGCCCTTGGCCGAAACGGAAACCGCTGCGGGAATTACGTCGGCGTCCGTGAAGGTCATCGGCTTGAGGTCCGCGCCGCCTTCGGTGGCGCAGTTGGAAACGCTGGCGAACTGAGCGCGGAAAGCCGCATGGAACACCGGCAAGGCTGCGGCCGACAAACTGCCGGCTTTCCAACCATCGGGGTCCGCCACGGACGGGATCGTGACGGCGACGAGGGGGCGATAGACGGGCGTCGTCCCGTCGGCGGAAAACTCCAGTGTTGCCTGCCCGACGGTCGGCTTGAGGGTGGCGCCGGCCACATCCTGAGTGCCGACGTCGGCATAGAGCGCCCACTTGGCCGGGGTGGCGCCCGCCACCGCGCCTTTGGCTTCGCCCTGATAGACAATGTTCCAGGCGGTAGTCGGCGGGACGGTCGCCGTCGAGCTTGCGAGACACGCTTCATCGCTGCAGGCCGGATCCAGCGTCTTCCAGCCGGCGCCGTCGTTCTGGAACATCATCCGCACAACGTAGCGCGAGGGCTCTGATGTGGTTGAGCCAAGACGCTCCTCGAGCATGCCGATCGTAGGAAGAATGGAGCGCGGTGCGGTCTCCGGCGTTGGCGCAGCCTCGGTTGCAGCAGGCGGGGCGGGGGTACACGCAGCGAGGGCCAGCACGACAGGCGCCAGGACAAACAGTTTCATACGTGTCACTCCGGAATGAACTCCAGATGGTCATGCTTCGCGGCTCGGGCCTACGGGATCGCGACACACACTGCCGGCATTTTCGCGAAGGCTTAACGACAGCTCGCCAGTCTGGGCGGATGAAACGCTTGGTTGTCCTGTTCTCGCTGGCCCTGCTGGCCGCCCTGCCCGCCTCGGCCGATACGCTGGCCGACCAGGTGCGTGCGGAGGCGGCGCGTTTGCTCGCGCAAGTGACCACGGCGACAAATGCCTCAAAGGCTCAGCCCGCCGCAAAGCCCGATCCGGTGGCGCCTGCCCTCGCCGCTGATTTGCAGCGCTTCGGGCTCGCGGCGAGTCGGCTGTCAGTCGAGATCGACCAGCGCGGTGGCCCAACAGACTTGCGCTGCATCTTCAGGGGCATGGCCGAGGAAACGGACAAACAGCTCGCGGCTGCGGGCAGCGCCGCGACAGGGGCTGTTCAGGCGCAGGCCTATGCGCGGCTGACGCACATGCTGAAAGACGCTGTGGACATTGCGCCTGCAGTGGGCGGCCTCCCCCAAGGAAAGGTCGGCGGCAAATCAGCCAATGCCCAGTGCCCGGCAACGCGGGAATTCTGACGCGACGGGTCGGTCTTGAGTCTAGCGCGCGCTCGACGACGCAGCTGCTGAAGAGACCTGTGACGCTTGCGGAGAGGCGCTCGCCACCGAAGCCAAAGCCGCCGCAACCGTTAGAGCCGCCGCTACGAGAGCGCCTAGCGCCAGGGGAATCCTGTCACGCTTGAGTAGAGCCATTGTTGTCACCCCAAGGTCCGCCCGAAGTCCCAGGTTTGCAGGAAGATATGGCCCTAGATAGATCCAGCAGCTTCCCGCACTGCCTGCTCGATCATGCCGGCTGTCAGAAGACCGTCGAACTTTTTGGGTTCGCCGCCTGAGGCCGGGTAGACAAGATACAGCGGAACGCCCCCCGCGCCATGCCGTTTCAGCTCATCAAAGATCACACTGTCCTTGTTTGTCCAGTCTGCTTCGAGAAAGACAACACCAAGATCTGCAAAAGTTCGTTGCACTGCTGGGTCATGCATCGCGCCCTTGTTGACCTGGCACGTCACGCACCAGCGTGCGGTGAAGTCGACGAAGATGACTTTCTTCTCGGCGCGCAGGGCGGCGACGCGCTCTGGCGTCCACGTGTCCGGGGTGATGGCAGCGGCTTCCGCCTTGAACGTAACAGTCGTTAACGCCGGCACGATGAAAGCGCCGAGAATGACGACGGCCGCAACGACACGCCCTAGCGTACGCTGACCAATCTTCCGCGCGAGCCAGATGCCGAACGACAGGACGATCGCGCCGCCGAGCACTGCGATCACGCCATCCGTTCCCGCCTGCCCTGAGAGCACCCAGAGCAGCCATAGCGTGGTGAGGAACATCGGGAAGGCCAGCACCTGGCGGAACGTCTCCATCCACCTACCCGGTTTGGGTAGGACCTTCGCAAAAGCAGGCGTGAAACTGAGCAGCACGAAGGGCGCGGCAAGGCCGATGCCAATGGTTATGAAGATAGCGAGCACCACAGGCGCCGGCTGAGTCAGGGCGACACCAATCGCCGGGGCCATGAAGGGTCCGACACACGGCGCGCCGACGAAAGCGGCCAGCAGGCCCGTGAAGAACGCGCCGGATGTCCCGCCGCGATCCGCCAGATTGCTGCCCATGCCCATCAGCGAACCGCCGATCTCGAAGACGCCCAGCAGGTTGAGACCGACAGCGAACATCACCAGCGCGAAGATCGCGGTTACCCACGCATACTGCAGCTGGAAGCCGAGCCCCGCAGAGGTGTCGCCTGCTGCCTTCAATGCAACCAGCGTCGCGCCGATCGCTGCAAAGCAGACGACCACGCCGAGCAGGTAGGCGATGCCATGCGCGCGCGACTGTTTCGGATCATGGGCCGTATGAACGAGGCCCGCCGCCTTGATCGTCAGCACAGGCAGGACACAGGGCATCAGATTCAGGACGAGCCCGCCGAGGAAGGCGAAGCCCAGCGTCACGAATAGCTCTGCAATGCCCATGGCAGGCGCAGCTTCGGGGGCAGCGGCTGCTGCAAAAGTTGTGTCCGCGACACCGGCCGGCATCGGGCCCACGGCAGCAGGAACCTCCCAGCCGCGGCGGACGCCGTCGGTGGTCTCGATCCCGATGATGCCGGCGACGGGAATGTCTCCCGCCTTGGCGAACGGCGATGCCTTCACATCGATCGAGACGCCTTCCGGACCGTAGCGCACGACCTGCGGCGCGGGGTTGAGTACATCAGGGCCGTAGGGGAAGAAGCGAACCGTCTTGGCCGACCCGATCGCGTTTGCAAGGCTTTCGTCAACGGCGGCAATCCTGAAGGTGTCGCCAGAGCGCTCGACCGTCGCGCGCCCGGTCAGCGGTGCGGGAATAGCGGGCAAGGCTGCGGCGAGCAACGCGCTGGCCGTATCGTCGATCGAAGGTGTGGCGGCGACGGGCAGTGTCGTCGAAAGCGTGACATCTTCAGGAATGCAGATGTCGGCGCAGATCAGGTAGTCGAATTTCGCCCCGATGGTCAGCCGGTCGCCCGGCTTGGCATCGGGCGAAATCCGGATCTCGAAGGGCAGCGTGACTTCCGTCTCGTAGCCATAGTTCATCAACGTCGCGAGCGGGATAGCTTCCGGGGTTGGAAAGCGGAATTCGCCGGTCGTGATGGTCGGGGAATTGGCCCAGGTCGCGCTGGGAGGCAGTCCGCTGTCGCCGGCGTTCTTCCAGTAGACGTGCCAGCCATCCGCCAGCTTGAGATGAAGAGCGCCGAGGAAGGGGTCGCCCGGTGTCGCCGCAGAGCGTTCCAACAGCAGCGTGGCTTCGGCGTGTTCGCTCTTGGCGGTGGCCTGCGCCAGTGCAGGCGCGGCGAACGCAAGCATCGCGGCCAGAAACACCGCAATACTGGAAATCCGCTTTCGGATCAGGGTCATGTGGGAGCGCATCCTGAGACTTCGCACCTGACAGCCTGTCAGTTACAGAGCAACGACATCGTCGACGGGTCTGTACCTCAACTAGGGGGCGCTGAAACGACAAATCCATCCCACTCGCCGGAACGTGAGGGATGGATCTGCAAATTTACCACGCCTTACGGGCCGTTATCAGGCTGCCGGCTGCTGCAGCGAGAGGCGGCGCATCGTGCGCTGGATCACGCGTTGCCAGTTCATCAGCGACACCATGTGGGCGTAGATCGCCGCGAGAGCGCCGGTGTTGCGGATGTCGTTGAACTTGCCTTCCGGCAGGGCGTTCAGGCCATCTTCCGAAATCGCCCAGTAGTCGGCGATCTTCTGGGTCGGGCCGGCATTGCCCTGCGCGTCGCGCGGGGTGAACGACACCGACTTCTGTTCAAAAAGGGAAGCGCTGTCCATCATCTCGACGAACTCGGCCGTAGCGCGACGCTGACGTTCGAATTCCTTGCAGAACTCGATGGCGTCCTGGGTGAATTTCGAGGCCTGATCGCCGTCGAAGAACTTCACGTCCGGAGTGGAGGTGACCATCTCGGCGGCCGTATCGACGCAGAGAAGCAGGCGGTCGGTGCCCGGGTCAGCGGCGAAGACGAACGGATAACGGCGCACGAAGGCCGGGAGATAGGCGTCCGGGTCGGGCTGGCCGGCGGCGTCGAGATATTCGTTCTCGTTCTGGCGGACGCCCATGACGGCAACTGGAGTCTTTTCAGCGCCGACAAAGATGATCGGAAAGCAGGTTGCGGCTACGCCGAACTCGCTGACCGTGATCGGAACGGCGTGTGCGGTTCTCAAAAAGGAGAACGGGGCCGGGATCTGTTTGACGCCAAGGTCGCGGTGCCTTTCGAGGGACAGCGGCTCCGGACGCTTGTAGAACATGACCTGACCGGTCAGTTCTGGCTGTCCACCGGGGGCTGGGGTGCTCATTAACGGGCTCCTGACTTGATGCAGGCCGGTCCTTATCGGAAAACTTCGGCCGTCTCAACCAAAGCGAATCATATGTTTTTTCAGGCCTGTCGATCGCCTTTCGGAGCCTCGGCATCGGCCTTGGCCCTGCTGCTGCTGGCAGGATGCACGCCTGAACGGGTGAATACGGACCCGATTCTGACCAGCCTGGTCGATCGTTTCGGCGCCAGCGAGATACAGCAGCTGCCCGAGGAGGCCGATCTGGCCGGACTGTCCGACAAGGCTTTCGGCCGCCCCTACGGCGCCTTGCTCAACGATCGGTCGATGGCTGTGACCGAACGAACACGATCGATCCGGCTGGATTTCCTTGCCGAGTTCGAACGTATTGACCGTGCCAATCTCTCCCCCGGCGCTGCCCGGACCTACGACGCGATCAACGCGACCCTCAACGCCAGCGTGGCCGCAGATTCCCATGGATACGGGGTCACCTCGCTGGGATGGACCAGCCCCTATGTCATCTCGTTCTCCGACGGAGCTTTCACCGACGTCGTCAAGCTGCTGACGCTTCATGCTCCGATCGGCTCGCGCGCCGAGGCCGATGCCTGGCTCGCCCGCCTCGGCCGTATGGACGATGCGATGCGGGACGAGCGACGACGCTTCGAGGTCGATCTCGACGCGGGTGCGATCCCACCCCGATCCGTCCTTCAGCGTACACTCGACAAAGCGCGATCGCTCGCGCCCGTCGGCAATGCACGCGATCACGTGCTGGTTCAGTATTTCACCGAAGCGCTGGCGCAGGTTTCCGACATTCCAGAAGCAGACATCGCAACACTGACCGGTCGGGCCGCGACCGTGGTCAGCGGCGACATCAAGGGCGAGTACGAAAGGCTGATCGCGTTACTTGAAAAGACGCTACCGAAGGCGACGGAAGATCCCGGCGTCTGGAAACTGCCACAAGGCGACGCCTATTACGCCGATGCGCTTCGCCTTCACACTACAACGAACCTAAACGCCAAACAGCTGAACGATCTCGGGTTGAAACTGGTCGAGCAAATTTCGGCGCAGCTTGATCCGCTCCTTGCCGCGCAGGGACTGGCCGAAGGCAGTGTTGGACAGCGCCTGCGCGTGTTGTCGACGAATCCGGAGCTGCAGTTTCCTGAAACGCCGGAAGGCCGCCTTGCCCTGCTAGACGCGATTGGCGCGAAAATGAAATGGGCCAACGGCATAACGGCGAAAGTCGCCAGTGTGGACAAGCCAGCAGAGATCGTCGTGCGGGAGACGCCGCGCATCGCGCAGGACACAGCTTCGAAAGCCTACTATCGCGCGGCGCCGCTGAGCGGCGGACAGCCTGCGGTCTACAATATCACGCTTCGCTCGACGGCGGATTTCCCGATCTGGACCCTGCCCTCGCTGACATTCCACGAAGCCGTGCCGGGACATCACCTGCAGTCAGAAATCGCGCGCGATCGTCCAAACGTGCCGGTGATCAACTACCTGATCGTGACGCCGGCATTTACTGAAGGCTGGGCGACGTACGCGGAGGACCTCGCCGACGAGCTCGGCGCTTATCAAAGTGATCCGCTCGGCAAGATCGGCTACCTGCAGTCCATGCTATTTCGCGCCGCACGGCTGGTGGCCGATACGGGCATCCACGCACAGAAATGGAAACGGCAACAGGCCATCGACTATCTGGTGAACACGGTCGGCCTCGCCCTGCCCAACGCAGAACTCGAAGTCGATCGTTATGCAATCCGGCCGGGCCTTGCCTGCGCCTACATGACCGGAAGGGAAACCATCCGCCGGTTGCGGGCGACCGCACAGCGCGACCTGAAGACCTCATTCGACCTCAAGGCATTTCACGAAGCGATCCTAGCGCCCGGACCGCGCCCAATGTCTGTCGTGGAGGCTGACATCGCCGCGTGGATAGAATCCAGGAAGCCAGCGCCGCCGCCCGAGGAGTAGCTGACGGGCGCCACAAACAGACCGGGCCCGCGGATCATGTCCGCGGGCCCGCTTCCCGTCTGTGGTCCTGACGCAGGGTGTGCGGAGACGAACACCCAAGAAGCGCTGGATGACGAGGTTCGATCAGGCTGCGAGCAACTCAGGCTCGCGCGCCAATTCCCTGAGAGCCAATTCACTGCCGGCAGCGAAGACAGGATCGAGCCCGAGGGCAAGATCAGCGGCCTCCATACGGCGGGATTTCACATCCGGATTGCGGCGGACGAAGATGGCGGTCGCGCCGTAGCGGCGAGCTTCACGCCAGCGCCAGAAGGTGGCGACGTCGGTTTCCATTCCACCATGATCGGCGACGCGGATGATGCGCCAGGACTTGCCATCGGGAGCGGCGAACAGGATCACGCCAGCGATCTTCGCCCAGTCAGCCTCAGCGCTGAAACGTTCGAATTTGTAGGGGCCGCCGTTGGCGCCGCAGAAGTTTGCCGTCCCGTTGTTTGCCGCGATCATGTTCTTGCTCCGTTCTGTTCTCCTGTATATTCCCTTTTTGTTCTCCCGCAAGATTTGGCGCGGAAGTTTTTCGTAAACGAGCGGTTAAGACTTGTGGCGAAGCGGTTCAGCTTTCGCGCGCGATCTCGGCTTTGGTCACGACCACAGATTTCCTGGGCAAGCGGCCGGGAAATGGCCCGCCTTCGGGCGCAAGTTCGAGGGCGCCGATTGCATCGACGATCTCCATCCCGGCAGTCACATGGCCGAAGACGGCATAACCGGTGGTGTTGGGCGGCGCGCTCGGCGTGGCGTCGAGGCCGGAGTTCTCTCCAAGGCTTATGAAGATCGTGGACTGGCCGCTGTCAGGATCGTCGGCGTGCGCGAGGCTGAGCGCGCCACGGCTGTGTTTGTTGTTCTCGGTTTCGAGCGGGATCGGTGGGAGTTTTGGGGCGCGGTAATCCAGCTTGGCGTCGAGGTCGCCGAGCTGGATCACGAAGCCCGGCTCGATGCGATAGACTGCGGCGCCGTTGTAGTGGCCGCTCTTCACGAGCGCGAGGAACTGCGCGGCGGTTTTGGGCGCGCCCTCGGGCGCCAGCGTCACCTCGATGTCGCCCATCGTGGTGTGGAGCATGACCACGGGGCCGGCGGGTTGCGGTTCGACAGTCGGTTCCTGCGCAATCGCGGGCGCAGCCAGCACGAACGCTAACGTGGCTGCGGCGAGGAATCGTTTCATGGGCTGCTCCAACGGTTCGGTTGCAGCCTAGCATTGCGCGACCGCCCGCCAAGGCGTGGTTACAGCTTAGGCCCGGATGCTCGCCCGCCCCAGATAGCGGGCGGCGGAACCAAGCTCGTCTTCGATGCGGAGCAGCTGGTTGTACTTTGCGAGCCGGTCGGAACGGGCCAGCGAACCAGTCTTGATCTGTCCGCAGTTGGTGGCGACAGCGAGATCCGCGATCGTCGAGTCTTCCGTCTCGCCAGAGCGATGAGACATCACGGCGCCATAACGGTTGATCTGTGCGAGTTGCACCGCCTCGAGCGTTTCGGTCAGCGAGCCGATCTGGTTCACCTTCACGAGGATAGCGTTGGCCGCGCCGCGTTCGATTCCATCAGCAAGGCGCGCGGTGTTGGTGACGAACAGATCATCGCCCACGAGCTGGCATTTGCCGCCGATGGCGTTGGTCAGGGCGATCCAGCCATCCCAGTCATCTTCCGACATGCCGTCTTCAATCGAAACGATCGGGAACCGGCCCACGAGGTCGGCCCAGTAGGCGGCCATCTGATCGGAGGAGAGCGACTTGCCCTCGCCTTCCAGCTCGTACTTGCCCTTCTTATAGAATTCGGTCGCGGCCGCATCGAGTGCGAGAACGACGTCCTCGCCAGGCTGATAGCCGGCGGCCTCGATGGACTTCATGATGAAGCCGAGCGCGTCGTCGGTGGATTTCAGGTTCGGCGCGAAGCCGCCCTCATCGCCAACGCTGGTGTTGTGGCCAGCAGCGGAGAGACCCTTCTTAAGCGTGTGGAAGATCTCGGCCCCGCAGCGCAGCGCGTCGGCGAAAGTTTCCGCACCGACTGGCATGATCATGAATTCCTGGATGTCGATCGGGTTGTCGGCATGGGCGCCGCCATTGATGATGTTCATCATCGGCGTCGGCAGGACGTGGGCGTTGGCGCCCCCGACATAACGATAGAGCGGCAGAGCCGAGGCTTGCGCAGCTGCCTTTGCCATGGCGAGCGAGACGCCGAGAATGGCGTTGGCGCCGAGGCGGGATTTGTTGGGCGTGCCGTCGAGCTCGATCATCACAGCGTCGATGTTGCGCTGGTCGGTCGCGTCGAGGCCGAGGAGTTCCGGGAAGATCTCGTCATTGACGGCGGCGACGGCCTTCAGCACGCCCTTGCCGAGATAACGGGACTTGTCGCCGTCACGGAGCTCGACCGCTTCGTGAGCGCCGGTCGATGCCCCCGAGGGAACGGCGGCACGGCCCATCGAACCGTCGTCGAGCGTGACTTCGACTTCGACGGTCGGGTTGCCCCGGCTGTCGAGGATTTCACGGGCGTAGACGTCCACGATCTCGGTCACGGGCTGGGCTCCTCGCTGCAGCGGAATTCGGGCCTGCTATGTCGCGAACCGCTGGCGGATGCAATGCGCTGCACAAACGCAAACGGCCGCCCGAAAGCGGCCGTAGCGAATGAAATTAACCGAGAAGGGACGATCTACTCGTCTGTCTTGGCTTTGAGGACCTGTTTGCCGCGATATTTGCCCGTCTTCGGGTCGACGTGGTGCGGACGGCGAAGTTCGCCCGATTCCTTGTCTTCCACGTAGGACGACAGCGGCAGGCGGTCGTGGCTGCGGCGCATACCGCGCTTGGACGGGCTTGTTTTACGCTTAGGGACGGCCATGATTGCCTCAGAATAGCATACCGGCGGCGCAACTGGCCGCTCGAAGAAGCGGGCTCCTTACGCGCAATCCTTTCGTACCGCAAGTACGACTGATAACCCTTCGGAACGCCACTTCCCGGAGTTCTGCAACTTGAACGAGAATGCGCGACGACTCATACGCTTAGGCCAGCAGGCGCAGGCCTCCGGACACCCCCTGCAGGCGGTTGGCTACTACCGTAAGGCGGTCGCAGCGGCCCCCGAAAGCGGCGTGGCAGAGCACAATCTGGCGAGCGCGCTCGGTGATTCCGGGTTGTGGGCGGATGCCGAGGTCCATACCACCCGCGCCCTCGGCAAAGGGGTGGACGCGCCGGAGACCTGGCTGATCCGCGGACGCGCGCTGCAGGCGCTCGACAGGGCCGACGAAGCAGAGCGGGCCTTCCGCGAAGCGCTGAAGCGCCGCCCCGCCTATGCCGACGCCCACCGCGATCTGGCGCAGCAGGTCTGGATGCTGACCGGTGACAGGGCAAAAATGCTCAAGGCGGTCGATGAGGCGCTGGCCAGGACGCCGCAGGATATCGCGCTCTGGCTGGTCAAGGCTCAGTCGATGGAAACGGCAGGCGATGTCGCCGGCGCCTTTCATGAGCTCAGCGCGCTGTCACGCAAACAACCCGGTGACGCGCGGCTGTCGAACTTCGTTTCGCAGCTCGCGCTCAAGACCGGGCACGCGGCCGATGCGCTGGTGCTCGCGACCAACGCTGCGCGCGCGGGGCCATCGGAACCCGTTGTCCTCGTCACGCTGGCGGAGGCTCAGCTGGCCAACGGCTCCGCGCGCGAGGCGCTGCAAACCGCCGACGCCCTGCTCACGCGACAGCCGACCAACCAGCATGCGATCGCCCTTAAAGCGACGGCGTGGCGCATCCTTGGCGACGCGCGGTTCCACGAACTCTATGACTATGCCTCCATGGTGCGCCCCTACGAACTGGACACGCCCAAGGGCTGGGGCACGCTCACCGCCTATGTCGATGACCTGCGCGAGGCGCTGAATGGCGTGCACCGCCACAAGGCGCATCCGTTCGCGCAGTCGCTGCGCCATGGCAGCCAGTCGATCAACATCCTGCATAATCCACTACCGCCGATGCGCGGCATTCGCGAAGCCCTGGATGGCCCCATCCGGCGACACATGGCGATGCTTGGGACGGGCGCCGATCCGCTGCGCGCGCGCAATACGGGCGACTACGATTTTCAGGGCATGTGGTCGGTGCGACTGCATTCCGGCGGCTATCACATCGATCATGTGCATCCGCAGGGCTGGCTATCGTCCGCCTGCTATGTCGAGACAGTGAAATCCAACGGCAAGGAAGGCTGGATCGGCTTCGGCAAGCCGGGTTCACCGACCTCGCCCGCCCTTGAAGCGGAACACTTCGTCGAACCGAAGCCCGGCATGCTCGTGCTGTTCCCCTCGTACATGTGGCACGGCACGATACCGTTCAGCGGCGACCAGACACGCATGACCTTTGCCTTCGATCTCGTACCCAAGGCGCCTCTCAAGGCAGACTGACCTCAGCGCTTCATGTCATGCGCGATGCGACGGAGGAGATCGTCGGGGGCCGTTGGCTTGGAAAAGACCGGCACGTTGGGATGAGCCGCGCGTATGTCTGGCGGCACACCCGCCCCGGTATGGACGACGACACCAGCTATCGCCGCTAGGGCGTCGAGCACGGGACCAATCGTCCCGTCAGGCAGGTTCACGTCGAGTATGGCGCCGTCGGGCGGATCGTGGCTGATGAGTTCCAGAGCCTCGGCAATGGTGGCCGCGGGACCAACGGGAATGGCGCCAGCATCCTCGATCGCCATGACAAGATCGAGCGCGATGAAGGCTTCGTCCTCGACCACCAGAATGCGAGCGCCCTTCAGCGCGGTGAGCAAGTCCGAAACGGGGGAAGTCATAGGCGCCATGTCAGACCGCCAGCCGGCTCAATGAGGCATTGAGGGTAATCTCGACGCCTTCGGAATTCCACACATAAGCAATATCGCCGCCGAGTTGTCCGCGAGCGCTCATCCGGGCCAGGCTTTCGCCGAACCCCTTGTGGCTGGGCGGGCCCGCGATGGCTGGCCCGTCACGTTCGATCCAGATAAGCGTCAACGTGCCATCCGCGATACGCGAGGCGATCGTGAGCTTGCCTCCTGACACCGAGAGCGAGCCGTACTTTACAGCATTGGTGGCCAGTTCATGCAGCACGAGCGCAAGGCTGGTCGCCCCGGTGGGACCGGCAGGCGCGTCGGCGAGGTCGAGCACGACCTGACCGGAATCCTCCCCGACATGGGGCGCCAGGATGCGATCGATAAGGGTTGCAACAGTGGTCGTTGTCAGCTGCTGGTTTTCCGACGTCACCTTCGGCCGGATCAACTCGTGTGCGCTTGCGAGCGCTCGAAGGCGGCCGTTGAGACGCTCCCCCATCGCCCTCTTGGTGTCGGAGGTGCGCTCGGTCATGGTGATCATGCCGATCGCGACAGCGAAGACGTTCTTCACGCGGTGATTGAGTTCACGCAGGACAACAAGTCGATCTTCCTCCGCCTGACGGCGCTCCTCGATTTCGCGCTGGGCCTTGTCGTAAAGGCGCGAGTTGTCGATGCCGATGGCGGCCTGCGCGGTGATGCCGGCGACCAACTGCTCATGCGAAGCATTGAAAATGTTGGGCTTGGGGTGGCCCAGCAGCAAGCCGCCCAGCACTTCTCCGGAGCGGGAAATTACAGGCGCCGCGAGATAGCTGCGGACCGGCAAGTGGCCGTCCGGCATACCCTTGAAGGGCGGATTGTGGCCATAGCGCGGGTCCGTCGTGATGTCGTCAGCACGCACGATCGCGGTGCCGTTGAATGTCGGCGCGAACACCTGCGTGTGTCGCGGCATAGGGAACACCTCGAAAGCCGCGCGAGGCGCCCCCGAGATGGTATAAAGCTGGTAGGCCAGCCCATCGTCCGTCAGAACATTGTAGAAGAACGCCCCGGTGGCGGCGCCTGTGATCTCGACAGCCACATCGGTGACCATCTGCAGCAAACGCTCCAGGTTGAGTTCCGAAGCAATGCTGGCGGCCGTCCGATTCAGAATTTCGAGCAGGCGCTTCTGCTCTGACAGCGCATCCGTCGCCGTGTGCAACTCGCGGACGTCAATGTTGATGCCGAACCAGTGGGTGATCTCTCCACTCGCGTCCCGCAGAGGACGCGTTCGGGTCAGGAACATCCGGAACTCGCCATCGACGCCCCGGAGCGGGAACGCCATCTCGGCCGCCTCGCCGGTCGCAAGGCACCGCGCCCATATCGCTTGCACCGTCGGCAGAATGGCCGGGTCGTGGATTACGCTCCAGTCGCTCTCGCCGATTGTGTCGGCAGTTGCGCCCGTATACTCGCGCCACCGCTTGTTGCCCCAGATGATGCGCCCGCGCGAATTCGCGACCCAGGCCAGATCCGGAAGGAGCTCGGCCATTGCAGCAAAATCGGCAGGCAAGACGGGCGTTTCTGCACCTGGATCCGTCAATTTATCCCCGGAGAATGTCTATCCCGACACCTCAACTAGATCACATCGCGGGCATGAAAAGAAAGAAAAGACCGCCCGATTCCATGGGTAGGGTTTCATACAAACGGACAGGAGTGCGCAACCACACGAATTGTAGGTTTGATGGACCACGATTGTACTGCAGCGCCACCGGGGATCGGCCCGCAGCGCAAGGACGCAGGGGCCGCCGCCGGAAAACGCAAAAGGTCGCTTACCGGCCAAACCTTACGAAGTTGTCTGAAGCCTAAACCAGCCTGCTCTTGTCACGCGCCGCAGCTATGAAGCTCGCGAACAGCGGATGCGGATCGAACGGGCGGGACTTCAGCTCCGGGTGGAACTGCACGCCGATGAACCAGGGGTGGTCTGTCAGCTCCATGATCTCGGGCAGCTTGCCGTCCGGCGACATCCCGGAGAAGACCACGCCATGCGGCGCCAGCCTGGCGATGATGTCGGCGTTGACCTCATAGCGGTGACGGTGGCGCTCCGAGATTGCCTGCGAGCCATAGATATCGGCGACGCGTGACCCCTTGCCAAGGATTGCGGGGAAGGCGCCGAGGCGCATCGTGCCGCCGAGATCGCCATCCGCGCTGCGCACTTCCTTCGTGTTGCCCTGCACCCATTCCGACATCAGGCCGACAGCGGCGTAGGACGGATTGCCGAACTCGGTTGTGCCGGCGCCTTCAATGCCGGCGAGATTGCGCGCCGCCTCGATCACCGCGAGCTGCATGCCGTAGCAGATACCAAAGCATGGCAGTTTGTGACGGCGCGCATAACCGGCTGCGCGCATCTTGCCGAGCGCGCCGCGCTCGCCGAAGCCGCCGGGCAGGAGAACGCCATCGACGCTGTCGAGCTCTGACAGGTCTGCATTCGGGTCATCATAACGATCCGACGGAATCCAGGTGAGGTT
>CALRWU020000014.1:0-16398 GCA_943371945.1 Azorhizobium sp. AG788 | reverse complement strand
GCGGGCAGGCCGGGCGTTTCCGGCGTGAGGACGGCAGTCGAAAAATCGGCACGGGGTTTCTGGGCCCAGCGCGCGTCTGTTCCACCATAGAGCTTGGCGAGACGACCGCGCAGGAAAAGCCAGAGGGCGGACACTTCCTGGGCCGATCGGCTTTCCGGCTGGATGTCGCCCACCGTGCGGCCGTCAATCATCGAGGCTGCGAAGTCGACGCGATGGTGCAGCGTGACCGGGGCGACGACGCCATGCTGCGACAGGGCGACGGCTGTTTCCGAGGTGATACGCGCGCGCGCCGTGGCGGAGTTGACGACAAACACCAGCGGCTTGTTGAGCGTGTCGGCGATATCGACGGTTGGGCCGACGGCGCGGAGATCGTGCGGGCTCGGGCGGGTAGGTACGACAACGAGATCGGCGCGCTGGACGACATGCGCGATGGTCTGGGTGACGGCGGGGGGCGTGTCGATGACGATGAGGCGGAAGCCGATGCTCTTGAGGTGGTCGAGGCAGGCGTCGAGCTCTTCGAGCGAGGCCTGGGCGAAGGCCGGCGTCGAAGCTGCGCGGGCGTTCCACCATTTCGCCAGCGAACCTTGCGGGTCGGTGTCGATGAGAGCGACGGGGCCATCGCCAGCACGTTCGGCCTCCACCGCGATGTGGCCGGAGAGCGTTGTCTTGCCGGAACCGCCCTTCTGCGAGGCAAACACCAGAACCCGCACGCCGTCAGTCATCCACCCGCTCCAGCCTGGATCCCGTCCGGTCGCGTGACGCACGGCTCGGGACAAGATGAGGGTCGCCACGCCGCTTTGACGCGGGCTTAGGGGGATCCGGCGATTTCGGGAGGCGGCGTTAACAGGCGTGAATGTTAACCGGGGTGCGGCGCAAGACGTGTAGCGCGCGCTATCTGGAAGGCGGATTGATGGTTAGCGAGCGTAGGCGCGTGATCGTTAGCGGGCGAACAGGGGGCGAAGGAAATTCACGCGGCGTCGCAAAAACAGAACGCCCGGCCGTTGCGGGCCGGGCGTCTGGATTTTGGGTCAGTGAACTAAAGAGAGACTAGATCGACTCTTTGAGTTCTTTGGCGGCGCGGAAGGCGACCTTCTTGGAAGCCTTGATCTGCACCGGCTCACCCGTCGCCGGGTTGCGGCCCATGCGGGCTGCGCGCTTGCGGACAACCAGAACGCCGAGGCCGACGAGACGGATCCGGTCACCCTTTTTGAGTTGCTTGGTGATGATGGCGACCATGTCGTTCAGGATCGCTTCCGCAGTCTTTTTCGGAATCTCGTGATTTTCAGCGAGCGTAGCAGCGAGGTGCTTCAAGCTGACGGTGTTCTGCTTGGCTTTCGCGGCAGCTTTGGATGCAGTGGCCATTGTCTTATCGACTCCTTTGGCAAGAACCGCCCCCTGCATACACGGAAATGCGGGGGGCAAAAGCGGATAAACCCCGATTTACAAGGGAAAACGTGAATTTTCACAGCAAAAAGCCTGTAAAATCGCGTTTTTTGGGGCTGGACAGCCGGGTCGAGATCCGAAAAGGCCCGTTTTTCAAGGAATCAGCGACGGTTGAGTCGCGGGCCGAAGAGCCTGCCGCCGACGCGGCCAGCGCCTGCAATCAAGCATTTCCAACGCGAAGTGTAATGAGCGCCGCGTTCCCTTGAATAGAGCGTGGGTTGTCGGACGCGCAGGCCTTGTGGAACGGGTCGCAGCAGCCGACATTGGTCGCATGGCCCATGCGCACCTCGCCTGCTCTCCCCAGAACCTTCCCGTCAGCCTTCAGGAGGCTGAAACGCTGTGCGAACAACGCGGCGGGCGACTGACGCCGCTGCGCAAGAAAGTGCTGCAGCTTTTGCTGGAATCCGAGGGCCCGTCGAAGGCCTATGACCTGCTGGAGCATCTGGGCGAGGATGGCGCGGCCAAGCCGCCTTCGGTCTATCGCTCGCTGGACTTCCTGCTGGAAATGGGCCTCGCTCACAAGATCGAAAGCCTGAACGCCTATGTCGCCTGCGGACACTGGAAGCATGGCCATGCTGCGGTGTTCCTGATCTGCGACAAGTGCGGGATGGCGGGCGAGCTTCACGCCAACGACAGCGTCAAGAAACTGACGCAGGAGGTTGAAGGCGTGAACTTCAAGATGCGCAATGCCGTGATCGAGATCCGCGGACTCTGCGAGAAGTGCGCAGCGTAGGGGGTTGGGCGTGGCGGACAGCAATGTCACTCTGCGCCTGAGCGTGATCGATCCGCCCAAGGGCATCATGCATAGCTTGCAGGGCAAGGACGGCGCTGTGGTCGATGCGCGCCTGTCGACGGGCAAGACACTCAAGTTCGAGATCCCGGTGCGGCTGGAACCCGGCAAGACCGGCTGGCGGTTCCTCGGCGACTTCGTGCGGACCGAGGGAAAGTCGCGACGCTTCGTCTATGTCGCGACAGGGCAGCAGGCGAGCCAGCATGTGGAAGGCGGGCGACGTGCGAAGGTGGACCTGCCCGAGCCGACGCCCGCGATGATCAAGGCAGCCGAGGCGGGCAAGCTCGTGCTTGAGGCGAGTTATGCCGGAACCGACGCGAAGGGCGGAGCGACTTGCGCCACGGTGAAGGTGACTTGGCGCGTGGCAGATCAGTGCTGATTTCGACGGCTTTGCATCGGCCGGATTGCAGTTTCCGCAGGACGCCGCAATAAAGGATTCAGGTCGGGGGCGGCCTATTACTGTGGCTGCCAGCCCGTACCGAGCCAAATCATGAGCAATTCTGTATCTCCTGATTTTCCCATCGGCGGCGGCCGTATGGGCCAACGCATACGCGATCTGGACTGGAACGCGACTTCCCTCGGTCCGATTGATACGTGGTCGTCGGCGCTGCGATCTGTTGTGCAGATGATGGGCGCGCAGAAGCAGGCGATCTGTCTCTTCTGGGGGGCAGACCTGGAGCTGATCTACAACGACTCCTACGCGGTTCTGCTCGGCGCCAAGGAACCGACGGCGCTTGGCCAGCCCTTCAAGCTGGTCTGGTCGGACGTGTGGGATGACGTGAAACCCGTCGTTGACGAGGCGATGTCAGGCGAAGGCACTTGGTCGGAAGACTTTCCACTCACCATGATGCGCAATGGTTATCCGGAAGAGACGTACTGGACCTTCTCCTACAGCCCGCTTTACGACGATGACCAAATCACCGGCATGATCAATATCGCTCTGGAGACGACGCAATCGGTTATCGCCCGCCGCAACCAGAACGCCCTGCAACATGAACTGATGCACCGGGCGAAGAATAACCTCGCCGTGACGACGGCTGTTGTGTCTTCCACCCTCCGCTATGCAACCAGTCTGGACGCCGCGCGCGAGACGGTTGCGGCGCGGATCAGTGCGCTGAGCAAGGCGCAGGACATGCTCCGCGAAAACGATTCCGAAGCGAGCATTTCGGAAATCGTTACGGTGGCGTTAGAGGCCCACCTCGATCGCCCAGACCGGATGACGATCATGGGAGCAGACCTCAGGATCACTTCGGAAAAAGCGATCGGTCTCTCGCTCGCCATCTACGAGCTTGCCACGAACGCGGTGAAGTATGGCGCACTTTCGAGCGCGTCCGGGCATGTCGATGTCTATTGGGACGTGGCAGCGAACGGGCAGTTCGCGTTTGTCTGGCGCGAGAGCGGCGGGCCGCCGGTGTTCGTGCCAACCCATACCGGGTTTGGGTCACGGCTCACCAACAGCGTTGTGCCCAGCTATTTTTCAGGATTGGCCGAAACACACTATGAACCGGCCGGCGTGGTCTACAAGCTGACCGGCAAGCTTTGACCAAGGGACGGCGCGGATGAGCAGAACAGGCCTGTTGCAGCGATGATCGAACTCTATCGCGGCAGCATCAACACCTGGGAATGCGACGAGATGGGGCACATGAATGTGCGCTTCTACGTCGCCAAGATGATGGAGGGGCTGGCGGAACTGGCCCACGCGGCGGGCTTGGCCCACGCCTTCCGCGAGCGCGCGCAATCGACACTGCGGCCGCGCGATCAGCACATCCGGTTCATCAAGGAAGCGCATGCGGGCGCGCCGTTCACGATGACCGGATGCGTGCTGGAGGTCAGCGAGAATTCCGTACTGGTCTATCAGCAGATCACGCACACGAGCGGCGAGCCGTGCGCGTCGTTCCGGACCTGGGTGGATCATGTCGACGTGGAGACGGGGACGCCATTCGCCTGGACCAGCGCGACGCGCGCGCGGCTGGAAGCCCTCAGGGATGAACCGCCAGCGGTGACGGCGCCGCGATCGGTGGACATGAGCGTACCTGTGCGCCCCTCGGCGACGATGGCGGATGTGGATGCGATCAAGGCGCCGGTCATCGGGCGCGGCGTCGTGCTACCGCAGCAGGTCGACCTCACCGGCGCGATGATGCCGGAGTTCTTCATCGGGCGGGTGTCGGATTCGATCAGCCACCTGCTGCGGCCATGGCGTGAGAAGGTTGCAGCGGAGTCTGAGGCGCGCGGCGAGAAACTGCGCATGGGCGGCGCGGTGCTGGAATACCGGATTGTCTATCGCCGGTGGCCGCGCGCGGGCGACAGGTTTGTCATCCGGTCAGCGCGCGGTTTCCAGAAGGAAAAGACGCATTCCTTTGTGCACTGGATCATCGACCCGGACACGGGCCTGGCATGGTGCACGAGCGAGGCGGTGGCGGTGTCGCTCAACCTCGACACGCGGAAGATCATCCCGAGTTCGCCGGAACTGATGAAGGCGCTCGCCGAGGTGGCGCCGGCTGGGCTGACGGTGTGAGGCCTACTGGCGGGGCGGCTTGCGCGAGTTGAGGAAGCGCAGCACGACCAGCGCAACAGCGACGCCAATGACGAGGTAGATAATGAGCTTCACGGTGGGGTCCCCTTTGGCCCCGCGCGGGGATGCCAGAAACTTGTAGTGCTAGAACGGGGAAACCGGAAGTGGCGCCAAGTGCATATCAGCGCGCAATATGCGTTGAAACAGCACCGGGGGTGTTTGCGGCCCTCACCGTTGGAAGATCAACTCTCGCTGACCGGCCAGTCGCGCTCCTTGTAGGTCTTCAGCGAAGCGGCCTTGCCGGTCTTGACCAGTTTCTCGAGCACGGCGAGATCGATGTCGGCCAGCTTGTTCACGTAGACGCAGCCAACCTCCTTCCGCGTCTTGCCGAGCTTGGCCAGAAGCGCTGCGGTCTCGGGCGATGAGGTGTGGATGTAAAGCGAGATGGCGCCCTTGCGCGGCGAGAAGCCGAGGACGCAGCTATCGCCCTGGCGGCCGCTTTCGTAGGTGTAGCTGTAGCGGCCATAGCCAATGATGCTCGGACCCCACATCTGCGCCTGCCAACCGGTGGCCTTGTCGAAGATCTTGACCAGCGTTTCGGCTTCGGCGCGGCGCTTGGCATCGGCGATGCCGGCGATGAAATCGCTGACCGTCAGCTTCGTCGGCTTCGTCACGGCCTTGGCGGTCTTCGTCTTTTTGGCAGCCGCCTTTTTGGCGGTTCCCGCCTTTGCGGGCGTCATGCGCTTCTGAGCCATCGTGTTCCCCTCACCCGGATTGGCCCAACATAAGGCATTGCCGCCGGCGATTTGAAGTGGTTTCCGTTATCAAGCGCCGCCAGGCGAATCCGGGCAGACTGCCCGGCGAATCATACGCGACAAGATCAGGCACGAGGCTCCCATGACCGCCCCTATCGGCTCCAAGGCCAATCCGTCGAAATACGACGCCTATCCGAACCTCGCGGAGGATGAGCCCTATTTCGTCATCCGGGCGCATGACCTGTTGTCGAGCGCTCTGGTGGAACTGCACGCGTATATCGGCGCGGGTCAGGCCGGTGCGGCGCACAACAAGCTGGCCGAGATCATGGCGCTGACCTCGCAGAAGGCGCCGCGTCCGTCGGACTCACCGAAGTATCGCGAGACGTTTGCGATCTCGGCGGCGATGGAGAAGTGGCGGAATAGCCAGTAACCCCCGACTGACTCTTTAGAGTTGGTATGGACCACCGGGCGACGCCCAGTTCCACACAGGCATGGGCGGGTTGTCAGTAGGCGCTTCCACACCGGGCTGTGAGTTCATCACGGCGAGGCGCGTGCCCCATTCGAGATAGCCGACGAAGCTGGCGCGAAATTCGGGATCGTCCGGCAAGCCGACTTCATCGGCCGTATCAAGCAGCAGGGCGACCCATGCGCGGCGCTGTTCGTGAGACAGCACGCGACCGAGATGGTGGCCAATCATGCCGGCGTGCGAGCCTCCATCAGCGGAATAGGCCTTCGGCCCGCCAAGCACTTCCCCGACAAACGCCGACACGTGTTGCGAATGGTGAGGGTCCATAGCGGCGAACACGGGCGCGAGCAGCGGATCCGCGGGCACGCGTTCGTAGAATCGTTGGAACAGGCGCGCGACGGCGTCCTTGCCTCCAGCCCATTCATACAATGTTGGCGGTGAAGCCGTCATGCTGTCCCCGATCTGTTGCGCGACAACTAGCATGCGCCAAATCGACGGGTCTGCCCGGAGGCGAGCAAAATTGCCACCATGCAGATATAGTCACCGTTGTGCTTTGAGCATTCCAGCGCACCCGCTTCCTTTTTCAGCATACCTTCTTCGCAGGCGTCTTTGATTGGTTTGGCTGGCATCGCATCATAAATTTGCTTTGCGCTTTCCCCGGTCAAGAAAAAGCCAACGCGATCGTTCTTCTGTTCTGGTGGGGGATCAATGGCGTATTTGCCAGTTATGGTCAGCGACCCATCCAGTTTTGTGTAGCCGTCAGTTTGAGCGACGGCCACGGCGATGCCCGACAAGACGATCAACGCCAAAACAACTATCCGCATCCCAACCTCCCCTTATTAGCAAACGACTAAACCGACCCCACCGTCATCCCGCCGTCGACGACCATTTCCTCGCCGGTCATGTAGCTGCTGTCGTCGCTGGCGAGGAACAACACCGCGTTGGCGATATCGACGGGCATGCCCTTGCGGCGCAGCGGTACGCGCAGCGCGGACATCGCGTCGAGGTCGAGCGGCTCATTCGAACCAGGCACCACCTGCCCCCAGATCGGCGTCTCAATAAGTCCGGGATGGATGGAGTTGCAGCGGATACCGTCCTGCATCGTGGCGCATTCGACGGCTACGGATTTGGTGAACAGACGCACGGCCCCCTTCGAGGTGCAGTAGGCCGAGAGATTGGCTGCGCCGCGCAGACCAGCGACCGACGAGATGTTGATGATCGAACCGCTGCGCGTGCGACGCATCAGCGGCAGCGAGGTCTTCACGCCAAGAAACACGCCGTCGACGTTCACGGCCATCTGGTGTCGCCACTGGTCGAGCGTGAGTTCGTGGATCAGGCCGGCGACGGCGATGCCCGCATTGTTGACGAGGATGTCGAGGCGACCTTCGGTCTTCTCGATGCCGGCGACAATGGACGTCCATTCGCTCTCGCTGGTGACATCGTGCGCCACGAAACGCGCCTTGCCGCCAGACTTGCGGATCGCAGCGGCGACGTCTTCACCCATCGCCTGAACATCCGTGAGGATGACGCTGGCGCCCTCTCGTGCGAGCACTTCCGCCGAAGCGCGGCCGATACCGCTCGCCGCGCCGGTGACGAGGGCAACCTTGCCTGCAACGCGACCCCCGCTTGAACTAGCCATGGTGTTCTCCCTAGCCTCTGCCGATGAAGGGCATGTTTGTCGCCATAACGGTCATGAACTGGACGTTCGATGCAAGGGGCAGCTGCGCCATCATCAGCACAGCTTTCGCAACATCGTCGACATTCATGGTTGGTTCGGGCGCTATCGTTCCGTTGGCTTGCGGCACGCCCTTGGTCATCGGCGCGGCCATTTCGGTGAGCGCGTTGCCGATGTCGATCTGGCCGCAGGCAATGTTGAACGGACGGCCGTCGAGCGACAGGGATTTGGTGAGGCCGGTGATGGCGTGCTTCGTCACCGTATAGGGCATCGAGCCGGGTCGCGGCGAATGCGCGGAGATCGATCCATTGTTGATGATGCGGCCGCCTTGGGGGCTCTGCGCTCGCATCTGCGCGAAGGCGGCGCGGGCACACAGCACAGCGCCGGTGAGATTGACGTCGAGGACGGCGTGCCAGTCTTCCAGCGGCGTCTCGTCGATCGTGCGCGGACGCGAGCCACGGCCGGCATTGTTGAACAGCGCGTCGAGGCGGCCGAACTTTGCCACGGCGGCGGCGAAGATGGCGTCGACCTGCTCTGGCCTGGTGATATCGCCCTGCAGGACGAGGCCGCCGCCGGCGATCCGTACGGTTTCCTCCAGCGCATCCACGCGGCGACCAACAAGCGCGACGTTCCAGCCGGCAGCAACAAAAGCGACAGCGGTGGCGCGGCCAATGCCGCTGCCTGCGCCGGTGATAAGGATTGAATTCATGGGTTACGTCCCGCTCGCGATGAACTAGCATTTCCCTATGGGTCAGCGGGCGCAAGTGCCGGACGCCCGAACAAGGAACAAGGGAGAACGCCAATGCTGGTCGTACATCACCTCAACGAGTCGCGCTCGCAGCGTATCCTGTGGCTTCTCGAAGAACTGGGCACGCCCTACGAGATTGCGCAGTACCAGCGCGATGCGAAGACGCGCCTTGCGCCGCCGGAGCTGAAGGCGATCCATCCGCTCGGCAAGTCTCCGGTGATCACCGACAATGGCTTTGCCGTACACGAGACCGGCGCGATCATCGACTATGTGATCCGGCGTCATGGCGGCGGCAGGCTGCAGCCTGATCCGGCGTCGCAGGACTACGATGTGTACCAGCAATGGCTGCACTATGCGGAAGGCTCAGCGATGCTGCCGCACATGCTGGCGATGTATGTCGGACGCCTGGGCGAGGCAGGCGCGCCGCTGCAGCCGCGCATCGAGAGCGAGATTGCGAACCATGACGGCTATGCCGAAGCGCACCTGAAGGGCCGGGAGTTCTTCGTCGGCAACAGCCTTACCGGCGCCGACATCAATATGAGCTTCGTGGCCGAGGTGGCGCGGGCACAGAAGAAGCTGGAAGCGTATCCCAACTTCAACGCGTGGCTCGATCGCATGCATGCGCGGCCTGCGTGGCAGCGCGCGCTCGAGAAGGGCGGCGCTTACGCGCTGGGGCGGTAGGGCCGCCAGCATGCATGGAAGTTATCCTCGGGCTTGACCCGAGGATCTCGGTTTAAGTGCCAGCGATATCTACGAGAAGGCTCACCTTTGGGTGCATTCGAGCAGCAGATCATTCGTAGCGACAGATAGTGTTGTCTGTCGGGACTACTCCCCTATTTGGTCTGCCAACCTAGTAAGTTCAGCTGCCAATTGTCTGGCTTCTTTTCCAGTTAGCTCGACTGGATCATGGCTCTTCAGATCGCCCGCCCTGAGACGAATGGCTTCCTGATCAATCCACACTCTAACTTCGCCATCGAGGAGTTCAAAGAACAGCTTGGACGCCATCATTCTCCAACGGTCTGGACGTGCTGGTCGCCTTGATAATTGGCCAAGCGCGCAGACCGTGACCATAGACGTGATCTGCCAATCCGATGTCGAGGTAACCGGGATTCTCGGCACAAGGCCGAGAATGACTCCGTCTTCAGGAAGCGCTCAATAGCTCTTCGGCAGGCCCAGCACGCGCTCGCTGATGTAGTTCAGGATCATCTCGCGGCTCACCGGGGCAATACGTGCGATCATGGCTTCGCGCATGTAGCGCTCCACGTCGTACTCTTTCGCGTAGCCCATGCCGCCATGCGCGAGGACAGCTGCCTCGCAGGCGTTGAAGCCGTATTCGGCGCCGAGGTATTTCGCGGCGTTCGCTTCGGCGCCGCATTCGAGGCCATCGTCATAAAGCTTGGCGGCCTTGTAGGCGAGGAGTTCGGCAGCGGAGAGTTCGGCCCAGCACTTGGCGAGCGGGTGGGCGACGCCCTGGTTCTGGCCGATGGGGCGGCCGAACACGACGCGCTCTTTCGCATAGGTGGTAGCGCGTTCCAGCGCGCAGAAGCCGAGGCCGATGGCTTCGGCGGCGAACAGGACGCGTTCCGGGTTGAGGCCTTGCAGCAGGTATTTGAAACCCTGCCCTTCCTCGCCGATCAGCGACTCTTTCGGGATCTCGATATTGTCGAAGTACAGCATGTTGCACTCGACAGCCTTGCGGCCCATTTTCGGGATCGGCTTCGCGTCGACGCCCTTCATGTCCATGTAGAACAGCGACAGGCCCATATAGGGCTTGGCGACTTTTTCCTGCGGCGTGGTGCGCGCGATCAGGATGATCTTGTCAGCCCGTTGAGCTCCAGTGGTCCAGATCTTGCGGCCGTTGATGACGTAGCCCGAGTTGGTGCGCTCGGCGCGGGTCTGCAGGCTGGACGTGTCGAGGCCCGAGTTGGGCTCGGTCACGCCGAAGCACATCTTCTGCTCGCCAGAGATGATCTTGGGCAGGAATTCCTGCTTCTGTTCCGACGTGCCGAATTTCTCGATCGGCTTGGCGCCGAAGATGTTGAGGTGGATCGAGGAGCAGCCGGTGAAGCCAGCGCCCGAGCGGGCGACGGTCTGCATCATGATGGAGGCTTCCATCAGGCCCATGCCTGACCCGCCAACCTCTTCCGGCATGGCGATGCCGAGCCAGCCGCCATCGGCCATGGCGCGGGTGAACTCTTCCGGCCAGTTTCCGGTGTCATCGCACTTGCGCCAGTATTCGGCGGGGAATTGAGCGCAGACCTTGGCGACCGCATCGCGGATCGCTTCCTGATCTTCGGTCATGGGGGCGATGTTGTGCATGTGACTCTCCCGGCAGCCTGGCAGTCTTCTTGTGTGGTCTAACTATCGAGACCTTGACCCTTGGGCGAGTGCGGCGCCTCGCCTCCCTTGTCAAACCTGAGCGGGTCGAAGGCAGCCGCCATGGGGCTCACTTTCCCGTCAATGATCTGATCGGCGATGATTTCGGCGGTGGCGGGCGCCAGCAAGACCCCATTCCGGTAATGGCCAAGGGCCGCCACGACGCCGGGGACTGCGGTGTGGCCAATCAGAGGTGCGTCGTCCGGTGTCGTGGGGCGGACGCCTGCCCAGGCAGAAACCTGAGGCGCATCGGCGAGGACGCCGACCAGGTCTGCGGACTTTGCGCGGAGGCTGGCGATAACGGCCGGGTCGACCTCGGCATCGGCGCGTCCCCGTTCAATTGTCGCGCCGATCAGAGTCCAGCGCGACTTCGGCGCAATGTAGACATCGCGCGTGTGGATGACGTGGCGAGGGCCACCAGCGACAGTCGCGAGCGCCAGCATCTGGCCCTTCACGGGAATCGGCGCAGGCAGGCCTGTGGGGAGCGGCGCGCCGCGGGGGCCGAAGAAGGCAGGCATGGTCTGCGCGCCGGTGGCCAGGACGACGCGGTCGAAGCGTTCGCCGTCTGGCATCAGGAATTGCTGGCCGCCGACAATACGCTCGACATGGCGACCGAATTTCAGCGCCACGCCAGAGCGCGAGAGGGCGGCGCCCAGACGCTGCAGCAAAAGAGCGGGATCGACCTGCCGGTCGTCGGGCAACAGCAAGCCGCCACGCACCTGCCCCGTGAAAGCGGGCTCACGGTCGGCTAGCTGAGCAAGGGTAAGGCGGCTGACCGGGAGGTCGCGTGCCTGGCAGGCGGCTGCAAGATTTTCGAGCCATTCCGTTTCGGAGGCTGTGCGGGCGACAACCAGGGCGCCCTCGCTGGAGAATTCAACAGGCCCGGCGCCGAGCCGCTCGATACGCGCGGCGAAGTCCGGCCAGAGCAGGCCGGAATGGCGGGCCAGCGCGGCCAGTGATCGCTGGTCGTCCTCCGCCGCCCACTCAAAGGCCGCCCCCAGCATGCCGGCGGCGCGGATCGTCACCCCCGCCCCCACCTCCAGCCCCCGATCATAGACGGCAACGTCTGCGCCACGGGCGCGCAGTTCCAGCGCGACGCTGAGCCCGATTGCGCCGGCGCCAACCACCGCGACGCGAAGGGGCGTGGCTTTCCGGGGATGAACGGTTGCGATCATGGCGCCTCTATATCGGCGCGGGGGCGAAGGGCCAGCGGGTTTGTCGGGCTGTCCGGGCGCTCCGGGTGCGCTGCACAACTGGTGGCGTCGAATGACCTGAGGCGGGAGACAAGAAGGCGCAGGCGGCCATCTGCCAAACTACCCTTGGCCGGCGAGGTCAGGCGCTGGCTGCCGTCATATCGACAGGCCGGGTGCGCTGACGTTCCGAGCGCCAGAAAACGAGGAATTTGGCGGCGTGGTCACGCTCCTGGAACACCAGCTTGCGGCGCATTTCGCCGCCGGTGAATTCGGACTTCATCATGATCTCAGGCGCGTCGCCAGAATCGACGGTAAGACCTGATTCTGAAGCCCATTTGGCAAAAGCGTCGAGCGCCTTCATGAGGCCCGACGGGTCGCGGCTTTCTTCAGCCCCGATGAGGACGACAACTTCAGACATCACTCCCCCGGACACTCATGCCAGTCCATTGTGGACCGGACCCCAGGCTCAACCATCGAACCAACCTGAAAGGCGAATTCCGGGTCAGCTAGCCATTAAGCAAATGCCGCGCCACTTCACCGGTGACTGCCGCTTCGCTGCAACGCAACAGAACACGGGATTAACCCCACGTCACGAAGATTCAACCTTCTGGGAGCGTGCTGGTTCCGCGCGAATGAAAATAAGCGAACTCGCCGGAGAGTTGCCGGCCGTGCCACCTGCCGTCTGGCTGGCGACTCAGCCCGAGATACGCTGACGGGCCATTTCGTCGGCGACACGATTGGTCGCGCGGCCTTCCGATTTCGCGCCGTCGAGCACTTCGCCCAAGGTGAGAATGAGGCGCTGCAGCTTTGCCTCAACCCAGGCCGGATCGTACGCGCCGGAAATCTCGGCGGCGACGTTGATGATGCCGCCGCCGTTGATGACGTAGTCAGGGGCGTAGAGCACGCCCTGCTCGCGCAGGCGGTCGCCCATTTCGGGGGTGGCCAGCTGGTTGTTGGCGCCACCCGCCACGACCTTCACGCGCAAGCGCGGCAGCGTGTCGGGGTTGAGGATCGCGCCGAGCGCGTTGGGCGAGAAGATATCGGCTTCGACATCGTAGATCTCGTTGGGCGGGACGACCCGGGCGCCAGTCGTGCGCGCGACTGCGTCCAAAGCCTCCGGATTCACGTCCGTGATGGTGAGCTTCGCGCCGGCCTTGGCAAGGTGGGAGCAGAGATAGCCGCCGACATGACCCACGCCCTGCACGGCAATGTGCCGGCCGTTGAGGTCGTCCGTGCCGAACGCGCGCAGCGCTGCAGCCTTGAGGCCGAGGAAGACGCCCTTGGCCGTCACGGGAGACGGATCACCGCTGGCAGCCTTTCCGGTCGAGAGGCCGGAGACGTATTTCGTTTCCTCGCCAGCGTAGGCAATGTCCTGAACGGAGACGCCGACGTCTTCGGCTGACCAGTATTTGCCGTTGAGGGATTCAATGGCGCGACCGAAAGCGCGAAACAGTTCGGGCGTCTTGTCGGTTCTGGAATTGCCCCAGATCACCGCCTTGCCGCCACCTAGCGGCAGATCCGCCATTGCGTTCTTGTAGCTCATGCCTTCGGAGAGACGCAGCGCATCAATGAGAGCGTCATCGGAGGTCGCGTAGTTCCACATGCGACAGCCGCCCGCCGCCGGTCCGCGCACGGTCGAGTGGATGGCGATGATCGCCCGCAGGCCGGTCTTTGCGTCATAGACGTGATGGACGCTCTCGTGGCCGGCAAAGGCGGGCTTGTCGAACATGGGTAGGCTCCGGACTTACGCTGCGAAAAGCGGCTTGCGCGGGCGTATAGCGCCAAGGCGAACAGGGGTGAACAGCGCTGAACAGCATGAATTTGCGTATCGCAGGGGATACTGGCTGCTGACGGCAAGGATTGTTCTGACGGACCGCCTTGCGGGTCGATCAAGCCTTATCGAACAACGCATCCGCTGCGCCGGCGTCGTCAGGGCGCACGATCATGTCGAGGGACAGGGCAAGCGGGGCATCTTGTTGGGTCTTGTCGGCGACCCAGAGATTGATCTCGAGTGCGCCGCCTTCGATGGCGCGGGTGCGCGCGCGCCAGCTCTGCGCTTCCCACGCAAGCTCCTGCAGGAAGAGCGCGCCTTCGCGACCGGTAAGGCCGGACGTAGCGGCGCGTTCGAGCACCTGGGAGAGATTGGCATAGCCGCGCTTGGCCGCATCGAGCACGAGATCGCCAGCGGGCACGCGGCGGACGGACTTGAAACCTGCAAGCGTGAGCAGTTCCTCGATCTCGTCATTGGTCGCGAGTTGCGGCTCGGCCCAGGCGGAGGCGAAGGCTTGCGGCGGGGTCTTCTTGGTGCGGCGCGTCGTATCGAGGAAGACCCAGCGGCCTTTGCTGTCGAGCGCACGGAAGACGCGACCGACGAGGCCAGCCTTGTGATCTGAATAGGCGAAGGCTTCGATGCTGACGATCGACGGAAGACTTGCTTCCTCGAAGCCGCGTGGCCGATCGACTTCGCCGAGCGTGATAGCTGCGGCGGGAACAAGTTGGCTGATGCGGTCGATGCAGGCGCGACGCCATTCGGTCGAGCGCGGTTTGCGATCTGATTGCGCGACGAAGGCGTTGAGCAGCGCGCCGTCGCCGCCGATAAATCCAATGTCGCCGGGGCGATCTGCGATCTGCAGTGCGGCGTCGATGATCTGGGTGTCGAGCGCGAACGAGCCCGGAGCGAGGCGGCCCTCGCCCCACAGCGTTTCGAGCGCACGAATGCGGACAGCGCCGCCATCGATATCTTCGACGATGGGTTCGGCTTTTACCGGCTTGGGTGCAGGCGGGACTTCGACAGGTTTTGTGGCAGGTTTTTCTTCGGCTTTGGCGGCAGGTTTTTCGGCTTCGGCTGTTGCCGGGGCTGCGTCAGGGGCGGCCTCGCCTTCGGTTTCGGCTGGCGGGACATAGTCGCGACCGCTCCACCAGGCGCCGAAGCGCCCGGCGATGTCGCCGCCGGCCATTTTCTTCACTTGCGCAAGCATGCCGCGCAGGGCCCCTCGAAAACACTATTCCAAGGCAGCGACCATAGCGGAGGTTGGTTAATATTCGGGAGACGCTGACCGGTTGAATTTCATGGTTTTTCAGCCCGCCGGGCAAGCCAAGGCAGGGGTGGCGCATGGGATGGCAGGGGTGATTCCGGGTGGCGGACGAAGGCCAGTATATCGCTCCAGACCGTCTCGGCCTGCAGGTCGTTCATCAGCATGTGGTAGCCCTTGGCATAGAAGGCCGTGCGGACGCGGGGGCTCATCCGGAGGGTGGCGTGCTTCACGCCCTGCTCCGGGATAACCTCGTCCCTGGCGCCCCGGAGCAACAGGGTCGGAATGTCGTCGGGGAGTTTGGCGAGCTTCTGGTCGGCCTCGTCCATGATCGACACGACGCCATAAACGCTGTCGATACGGTTCTTCTTCTGGACCAGCGGATCATACCACATCTCGCGCAGCTTCCGGTTGTTGTCGGTGGCGACGATGTTGACGCCTTCGGGCGGCACGACGATCCAGTCGGGGCGGACATGGGTGCTAACCCAGAGGCTGGCGCTGTAATACCAGGGCAACGCATTCCAGCCCCAGAGTCCGGGGCCCGAGAGGATAAGCGCGTCGGCCTTTGGGGCGCCGGGCTCTGCAAAGGCCGTGATCGCGACCGAGGCGCCCATGCTCTCGCCAACGACCGCGATGCGGGCGGCTGGATGGGCGCGGCGGGCGGCTGCTACGGCGGCGTCGAGATCCTGCCGCATCACTTCGGGATGTGGCCAGATCATCCAGCCGGGTGAGCGGCCGAAGCCGCGCTGGTCATACGCGTAGACGGTGGCGCCGTGGGCGGACCACCAGGCGCCGGCCGCGTTGAAGGCGCCGGCATAGTCGTTCATGCCGTGGACGGCGATGATCACGACGTCGGGTTCGGTGGTGTAGATGCTCGAGATCGCAGCGCAGGCTGGCGCGCGGGTCGAGATGTTGAGGCCTGCGCCGTTATCACAAGGCCCTGCCCCGTTGGCGGGCATGCGGGCGGGATAGACGTCGAGACCGAGGCGAGCGCCGTCGAACGAGGTGAACCAGTTGTCCGAGAAGGACGGCTCGGGTGGCGTATCAATGGCGAGCGCGGCCTGTTGCAGCGGAGCGCATGCGGATAGGACGAGCGCGGTGAACGCTGCTGCGGCTCGCAAGATGAAGTTACGCGCTTTCGATCCAGTCATTGCCATCCGTACAGTTTCCCAACCTCGCAGACGTCGTCCATACTCTTCTGCAGACGCACGAAAGGAAAGCGATGTCCGATGCTGTGGAACTCCTGATCGAGCCGAGAGTTCGCGACCTGGGCGGGTTCAGCGTGCGGCGTATCCTGCCCTTTCCAATGCACCGGAATGTTGGGCCGTTCGTGTTCTTCGACCATCTGGACCGGCCTTGATGGCGCCCGGCAAGGGCATCGATGTGCGCTCGCACCCGCATATCGGTC
>CALRWU020000013.1:0-16574 GCA_943371945.1 Azorhizobium sp. AG788 | reverse complement strand
TCGGCCGGCGTCACGGATGCGGACGCCGCCAAGATCTGCGATGCGCTGAAACTGTCGGGCGACGCGCGCACCGACATGATGGGGCTCGCAAAAATCCTCTACAAAGCCTTCGTCGAGAAAGACATGGCGATGCTGGAGATCAACCCGCTCATCGTCATGAAGGACGGCCATGTCCGCGTGCTGGATGCGAAAGTCTCCTTCGACGGTAATGCGCTGTTCCGCCACCCCGACATCGTCGAACTGCGCGACAAGACCGAAGAAGACGAAAAAGAGATCGAGGCGTCCGCCTGGGATCTCGCCTATATCGCGCTCGACGGCACGATCGGCTGCATGGTCAACGGCGCCGGCCTCGCCATGGCGACGATGGACATCATCAAGCTCTACGGCGAAGAGCCCGCGAACTTCTGCGACGTCGGTGGCGGCGCAGGTAAAGAGAAAGTCGCTGCGGCGTTCAAGATCATCATGAAGGACCCCAAGGTGAAGGGCATCCTCGTGAACATCTTCGGCGGCATCATGAAGTGCGATGTCATCGCCGAGGGCGTGCTGGCCGCCGTGCGCGAGACTAATCTCGCCGTCCCGCTGGTCGTCCGCCTCGAAGGCACCAATGCCGAGCTTGGCAAGAAGATCATCCGCGAGTCCGGCCTCAACGTGATCCCGGCCAACGACCTCGACGACGCGGCGCAGAAGATCGTCGCCGCCATCAAGGGCAAGTAAGCCTCAAATCTCGCTGAACGCCCCTTTCGACCTTCACGCCGACCTTTCAAGGCAGACCCGATGTCCATCCTGATCGACAAGAACACCAAGGTCCTCACCCAGGGCATGACCGGCAAGACCGGCACGTTCCATACGGAGCAGGGCATCGCCTACGGCACGCAGTTCGTCGGCGGCATCACGCCGGGCAAGGGCGGCACGAACTGGGAAGGCACGCTGCCGGACGGATCGAAGGTCCAGCGCCCGCTGTTCAACACCGTCGCCGAAGCCAAGGAACGGACCGGCGCCAACGCCACGGTCATCTACGTGCCGCCGAACTTCTGCGCCGCCGCCAGCGAGGAAGCCATCGACGCCGAGATCCCGCTGATCGTCACGATCACGGAAGGCGTGCCTGTGCTCGATATGGTGCGCGTAAAGGACAAGCTCGCGAAATCGAAGTCGCGCCTGATCGGGCCGAACTGCCCGGGCGTGCTCACGCCGGGCCAGTGCAAGATCGGCATCATGCCGGGCAACATCTTCTCCAAGGGCAATATCGGCGTGCTCTCGCGCTCGGGTACGCTGACCTACGAGGCGGTGTTCCAGACCACCAATGAAGGCCTCGGCCAGACGACGGCTGTGGGCATCGGCGGCGACCCGGTGAAGGGCACCGACTTCATCGACATCCTCGAAATGTTCCTCGCCGACGACGAAACCAAGGCGATCATCATGATCGGCGAGATCGGCGGCGCGGGCGAGGAAGACGCCGCCCAGTTCCTCAAGGACGAAGCCAAGCGCGGCCGCAAGAAGCCCATGGTCGGCTTCATCGCCGGCCGCACGGCCCCCGAAGGGCGCACAATGGGCCACGCCGGCGCCATCGTTTCGGGCGGCAAGGGCGATGCGGGATCGAAGATCGCGGCCATGGAATCGGCCGGCATCGTCGTCTCCCCGAGCCCGGCGCGCCTCGGCACGACCATGACAGAGGTTCTGAAACGCTAGCGTTTCAGAACTACCGAAGTCCAGAAACGCTAGCGTTTTGGTTCTTTCACCTGCCACGAAACGCTAGGGTTTCCCGCGTTCATTGCCCATATGAAACGGGCTGGTAACCGATCACTGTCTTATGTGCGGAATGTCTCACCCTTTCCGGTTGAGTCGGACGCCAAAAAGCAGCATCTGGGTGCACCCAAATCGCGCTCAGGGCAGGGGCCCTGACTCCGGCGCAGCAGGACGAAAAGCATGACGATCGAGGCGAAGACTGGCCAGGCGGCGGGAATGGACAACGCCGCCATGCTGGACACGGCGTTCCTCTACGGCGCCAACGCGGCCTACATCGAACAGCTTTATGCCCAATACGCGGCCGACCCTTCCTCGGTGCCTGAAAGCTGGCAGCGCTTCTTCGCTGGCGTCGCCCTAGGTGACGCAACGGGCGACGCCGGCAAGGCGGCCAAAGGCCCGGAGTGGGCCGAGCCCGTAAAATACCAGAACGGCGACCTCGTCTCGGCGCTCGACGGCAACTGGGGTCCGGCTCCGGTCAAGGAAACGAAGAAGGCTCCCCAGGTCGGCCCCACCATCGCGCCCGCCGATCTTCACCAGCAGGTGCAGGACTCGATCCGCGCCCTGATGATGATCCGCGCCTATCGTATTCGCGGCCACCTCGCCGCCCACCTCGATCCGCTGAACATCGCCAAGCAGGACGACCAGCCGGAACTTGATCCGAAAACCTACGGCTTCGGTCCGAAGGACATGGACCGCCGCATCTATATCGACAACGTGCTCGGCCTCGAATACGCGACGCCGCGCCAGATGATCGACATCCTGCGCCGCACCTATTGCGGCACCTTCGCCGTCGAGTTCATGCACATCTCTGATCCGGAGGAGAAATCCTGGATCCAGCAGCGCATCGAGGGCAAGGACAAGGAAATTTCCTTCACGCCCCAGGGCAAGCGCGCCATCCTCAAGAAGCTGGTCGAGGCCGAGGCCTTTGAACGCTTCCTGCACAAACGCTATCCCGGCACCAAGCGCTTTGGCCTTGATGGTGGTGAAGCCGCCGTGCCCGCGCTCGAACAGATCATCAAGCGGGGCGGCGCGCTCGGCGTCGACGAAATCATTCTCGGCATGCCCCACCGTGGCCGTCTCAACGTGCTCGCCGCCGTGATGGGCAAGCCCTACCACAAGATCTTCTTCGAGTTTCAGGGCGGCAATACGCAGGGCTCCGACGACTATGGCTCGGGCGATGTGAAGTACCACCTTGGCGCGTCGTCGGACCGTGAGTTCGACAACCACAAGGTCCACTTGTCTTTGACGGCGAACCCCAGCCACCTCGAAATTGTGAACCCGGTTGTGCTCGGCAAGGCCCGCGCGAAACAGTCTTTCGACCTGCAGGAAGACCGTTCGGCCCAGCGCGTCAAAGTCATGCCGCTGCTGCTGCACGGCGATGCTGCGTTCGCAGGGCAGGGCGTCGTCGCCGAATGCTTCGCGCTGTCGGGCCTCACAGGCTACCGCACGGGCGGAGCGATCCACTTCATCGTCAACAACCAGATCGGCTTCACCACTGCGCCGAGTTTCTCGCGCTCGTCTCCGTATCCGTCGGACGTCGCGCTGATGGTTCAGGCGCCGATCTTCCACGTCAACGGCGATGATCCGGAAGCTGTCGTCCACGCCGCGAAGGTGGCGACCGAGTACCGCCAGCAATTCCAGAAAGACGTCGTCATCGACATGTTCTGCTATCGCCGCTTCGGTCACAACGAAGGCGATGATCCGACCATGACGCAGCCGATCATGTACGCGAAGATCCGCGACCAGCAGTCGACCCGCGAACTCTATTCGCGTCGCCTCATCGAGGAAGGCGTGGTCAGCGAGGATGCGGTCAACAACATGATCGCCGAGATGGAGTCGCATCTCGACGCCGAATTCGACAAGGCCAAGACGTTCAAGCCCGGCGCCGCAGACTGGCTCGATGGCAAATGGGCCGGCCTTGGCCTGCCGAAGGACGAGGAAGGCCGTGGCCAGACCGGCATCGCCGCTACCAAGCTCAAGGAACTCGGCAAGAAGATCACCACAGTTCCGCCGGGCTTCAACATCCACAAGACGGTCGCCCGCACGATCGATGCGCGCCGCAAGATGGCGGAAACCGGCGAAGGCCTCGACTGGGGCATGGCCGAACACATGGCCTTTGCGGGTCTTGTCGAGGAGGGCTTCCCGGTGCGCTTGTCCGGCCAGGATTCTTGCCGCGGCACCTTCACCCAGCGCCATTCGCACCTCGTCGATCAGACGACCGAGGAGCGCTACACGCCGCTCAACAACATTTCACCGACGCAGGCCAATTACGAAGTCATCGATTCGCTGCTCTCCGAAGAGGCCGTGCTTGGCTATGAGTATGGCTACTCGCTGACGGCCCCGAACACGCTCACCCTGTGGGAAGCCCAGTTCGGCGACTTCGCCAATGGCGCGCAGGTCGTGTTCGACCAGTTCATCTCCTCGGGCGAACGCAAATGGCTCCGCATGTGCGGCCTCGTCTGCCTCCTGCCGCATGGCTATGAGGGGCAGGGTCCGGAACACTCCTCCGCCCGCCTTGAGCGCTTCCTCCAGATGTGCGCCCAGGACAACATGCAGGTCGCCAACTGCACGACGCCGGCAAACTACTACCACGTGCTGCGCCGCCAGGTTCACCGCGACTTCCGCAAGCCGCTGATCGTGATGACGCCGAAATCGCTGCTCCGTCACAAGCGTGCGATCTCGTCCTTCGATGACATGTCAGCCGGCACCACCTTCCACCGCGTGCTGTGGGACGACGCTGAAACCAAGGGCCGCGGCGCCGATGTGAAGCTCGCTGCCGACAAGGACATCCGTCGCGTCGTGATGTGCTCGGGCAAGGTCTACTACGATCTGTTTGAAGAGCGCGAGAAGCGCAAGATCAACGACGTCTACCTGATGCGCGTCGAGCAGCTGTATCCGTTCCCGGTCGCCTCCCTGATGAAGGAGCTCGCGCGCTTCCCGCAGGCCGACATGGTCTGGTGCCAGGAAGAGCCACGCAACATGGGCGCGTGGACCTTTGTCGACTGGAACATCGAGAAGACGCTCGAAAAGCTCGACGTGAAGCACAAGCGCGCCCGTTATGTCGGCCGTCCCGCTTCCGCTTCGACGGCAGCCGGCACGATGGCGCTTCATAACAAGGAGCTCGCGGCCTTCCTCGAGGCGGCGTTCGAGAAATAGGCAGTCGGCGCGACTAGCGCGCCGCCGCAGGGCCGGGCTGAAGCTTGATCCCCAGATGGCCGGCCGCCCAGCGGCCGAGCCGCATCACGGCCTTACGTCCGTTCGACAGCGTCGCATAGCGCGCCTGGAACACGTGGAACATGTCTGGCCAGATTTCCAGTGTCACCGGCACGCCGGCGGCTCCCAGCCGCTCTGTAAGCGCTGTTGAATCCGACATCAGGATTTCAGCCTGTCCGGTCTGGATGTAGGTCGCGGGCAAACCGCTGAGATCGGCCTCCAGGATCGGCATCTGTCCCGCGCCGCCAAAGTATTCCTGCGCGCGCGTCGCAAGGCCGTTGCTGGTGAGGAAAGGATCGCGCTTGGCGTTGGCGACGTGGCTCCAGCCCTTGTTGCCGAGATCAACCCAAGGCGACAGCAGGATCAAACCCGCCGGCATCGCCACGCCCTGTTGCTTCAGGCGCAGCAGCATCGCCATGGCAAGCGCGCCGCCCGCCGAGTCGCCGGCGACCACGATATTGCTTGCCTTCATGCTCTCGCCCAGCATGCCCATATAGGCCGCGACGCAGTCGTCCACTGCGGCCGGATGGCGATGCTCAGGCGCAAGGCGATAGTCGGGAATGATCGTGCCCGTTTTCGCGTGTCCCGCCACCTGAGCGGCCAGCCCCCGGTGCGAGCGCGACGAGCCCATGGTGAAGCCGCCGCCATGGCACCAGAAGATCACATGATCGCCGCTGCCGCCCTGTGGCAGCAGGCCGAGGCATTTCACGCCATTGAGATGGATTTCGGATTCGGTCGCGATCGGCGGCGTCGGGTCTTTTTCCGCGAAAGCGTCGTAGGCTTGCCGAAGTGCGGAAAAGTCAGCCGGGTCGATGCCGCGCAGCCGGCCCGCAACGGCCTCTTTCGCCCGCGCCAACTCACCACCAGGACCAGCCAAGGCGCTCAATACGTTCTCTCCACACATCGCAGCCCCGAGCGTTCAAAGCACAGGCGGCGACGTGTGGCCATGCTGCTCGCGCAGCCCGGTATGTAAAGCAGCGGGCCTTCCCGCCGCCTACATCTGCGTTTGCCAGCCCTCGACCGCCATGGCGGCCTGACGCACCGCCTCGCTCAGGGTGGGGTGGGCATGGCAGGTCCGGGCGATGTCTTCCGACGACGCGCCGAACTCCATCGCGACGCAGACTTCGCCGATCATCTCGCCGACGCCAACGCCCATCAGGTGTGCGCCCAGCACTTCGTCCGTGGTCGCGTCCGCCAGGATCTTAACGAAGCCGTCGGTGTCGTGGTTGGTCTTGGCGCGCGAGTTGGCCATGAAAGGGAACTTCCCGGCCTTGTAGGCGCGGCCCTCGGCTTTCAGTTCTTCCTCGGTTTTGCCGACCCAGGCGATCTCCGGCTTGGTGTAAACGACGCCGGGAATGACGTCGTAGTTCACGTGGCCAGCCTTGCCCGCGATCAACTCGGCGCACGCCATCGCTTCGTCTTCAGCCTTGTGCGCCAGCATCGGTCCGGTGGTCACATCGCCCACCACCCACACGCCGGGCGCAGACGTCTTGTAGTGATCATTGGTGATCTGGCCGCGACGGTCCGGCGTGATGCCAACCGTCTCGAGCCCGAGACCTGCGGTGAACGGCCGGCGCCCGATCGCCAGCAGCACGACGTCTGCATCAAGTGTCTCGGTCTCGCCGCCGGCGGCCGGCTGCATCGACAGCTTCAGCTTCGACTTCAGCTTCTCGACGCCTGTCACCTTCATGCCGAGCTTGAACGCGATGCCCTGCTTGTTGAAGACGCGCTGCGCCTGCTTCGCGATCTCGCCATCCGCGCCGGGCAGGATCCGGTCGAGATATTCAACCACGGTCACCTCGGCGCCGAGACGCCGCCACACCGATCCCAGCTCCAGACCGATGATGCCCGCGCCGATCACGATCATGCGTTTCGGCACTGCCTTCAGGGACAGCGCGCCGGTCGATGAGACGACGCGCTCCTCGTCGATGTCTACGCCCGCCAGAGGCGTCGGCTCGGACCCTGTCGCGATCACGATGTTCTTGGTCTCAAGCACCTGCTCACCGCCGGCGCCGGACACCACAACGCGGCCCGGTCCGTCGATGCGGCCAGCGCCAGTGAACACTGTCACCTTGTTCTTCTTCATGATGAAGGCGACGCCAGCGGTAAGCCCGCTCACGGCCTCGGCTTTCTGCTTCAGCATGTTCTCGAGATTGAGCTTGAGGCCGGTGACTTCGATGCCAAGGCCCGCGAAATCCTTGGAGGCAGTCTCGTAGAGTTCTGAGGCGTGCAGCATCGCCTTGGAGGGAATGCAGCCGACATTCAGGCAGGTGCCGCCCAGCTTGTCGTTCTTCTCCACCAGCGCAACTTTCAGGCCCAGCTGTCCGCAGCGCGTCGCGCAGTTGTAGCCGCCGGGGCCGCCGCCGATGATCACGACGTCAAAGGTCTCGCTCATGGGTTCTGTCTCGCGTGGCTTCGCTTTTGGCGCGAGCTATACGCGCCTCGGCCCCCCGGTCAACAAAGGGAATTGGGGGGGGGGTAGCCACGGGAATATGGGAAGTCCGACAGACGGCATTCGTGGACGGAACTGGATGCCGGCTTGAGTAAGGCTGTCGCTTGGTGCGTCAGTAAATGCGTCGCCCGGACACTTGTGTGCGGTTGTTGTCCGCGTCCCACGAAGACTTGCCCGAACTCTGCTCCCGATTGATCGACGCGGTCATCGTCGCAAGCATCAGCATGATGACGCCAACGGTAAGCTCATTGTCCCAGAACTGATCGAGCTTGAAGGTCTCGTTGAGCGTCAGCGCGAAGCCTGCCACCGCAACGCCGCCGATCAGCGCCAGGGATGCCCCGCCCGGTCCGCCGAAGAAAATGGTCAGCCCGCCCAGCAGGCCCAGCGCGCCGCCGATCGTGGGTACCAGGAAGGCGGGTTTCTCCGCCTGGCTGGCGAGTTCCCGCCAGAAAGAATGGCCCACGCCGGCAAGATTGTGCCCCACGGTCTGGTGCAGCAACCAGCCCGACGTGGCGATCAGCAGAAGCGCAAACAGGCGCCGCATCCAGATATCGGCTCGGTTGTCGCCGGCCGCTCCCTTCCAGAACAAGCGGCCATTATGGCGGAGGATGCCTAAGGGCGGCCTTCGCCAATCGATCTAATTCAACAGGTTTCGGAAAGCCGCTGTCCACACCAGCATCGCCACCGCGAGCGACACCCAGCCGGCATTGACGGTCGCGGCGCTCGGCCGGGCATGGGCCGCCGCTTCGATGGTCGGTGCGCGCCGCGCTGTCCATTCGCGCCAGAAGAAATAGACGCCCTGTCCGATCACCAGCAGCGCCGCCATCCAAGACGCAAACGGATGCAGCAGGATCATCGAGATCGCGGTCGCCGCCAGCACCACGGCTTGCCCCGCGATCCAGCCGCGCCGGGCGGCGTCGTCGCGATCCATCCAGGCCTCGGCGGCCTTCTCGGCATCGCTACGCTTGCGGCGCTTCACCGGCGCATCGATGTCGCCATAGCCGTCGTCGGTGTCGTCGTCGGCATCGCGGATGGCCGAGTCCAGCGCTTCGGCTTCCGCCTCCATTGCGTCGGCCGCAGCGCTGATCTGTGCCGTCATGCGGTCGAGTGCCATCTCGCTGCGGATCTGCCGGAACAGCATGAAGCTGCCGATCAGCCAGAAAAGGCCGGCGATGCGGATGATCCAGGGCAGGCTCGCGTTGATGGCCGCATCAAGCGGGCTCAACGCGGTCAGGCCTTAGAGGTCGAGCAGCAGACGCTCGGGATCTTCCAGCGCTTCTTTCACGCGGACGAGGAATGTCACCGCTTCCTTGCCGTCGACGATGCGGTGGTCATAGCTCAGCGCGAGATACATCATCGGGCGCGCGACGATCTTGCCGTCGACGACAACCGGACGCTCCTCGATGCGGTGCATGCCCAGCACGCCCGACTGGGGCGGGTTCAGGATCGGCGTTGACATCAGCGAGCCATAGACGCCGCCATTGGTGATCGTGAATGTGCCGCCCTGCATGTCTTCCATGGCGAGCTTGCCATCGCGGGCGAGGGCGCCGAGGCGACCAATCTCGGCTTCGATGCCAGCGAGCGACAGCATGTCGGCGTCACGCACGACCGGCACAACCAGACCTTTGTCCGTGCCGACCGCGACCGACATGTTGTAAAAATTCTTGTAAATGATGTCCGTGCCGTCGATCTCGGCGTTCACCGACGGGATGTCTTTCAGCGCGGCGACGACGGCGCGCACGAAGAAGCCCATGAAGCCCAGCTTGACGCCGTGCTTCTTCTCGAACGCTTCCTTGTGGCGCTTCCGCAGCTCCATCACTTCCGACATGTCGACGTCGTTGAACGTCGTCAGCATGGCGGCGGTGTTCTGCGCTTCCTTCAGGCGGCGCGCGATGGTCTGGCGCAGGCGGGTCATCTTCACGCGCTCTTCGCGCGGTCCGGTTTCGCGCGGCGTGTGGGGGACTTCGGCGACCGGTGCGCGGGCGGCGGCCGGAGCAGGCGTTGAGGCGACATAGGCGAGCGCATCGCCCTTGGTGGCGCGTCCGCCCTTGCCGGAGCCCGGGATGGCGGCGGCATCAACACCGGCTTCGGCCGCAATGCGGCCAACCGACGGGGCGACTTTCTCGGTCGCCTTGGCGACCGGAGCCGCCGGAGCGGCAGAGGCGGCGGGCCTGGCGGAGGCGGCCGGCTTGGCGGCGGCAGGAGCCGGGGCCGCAGCAGCGGTCCCGCCCTCGGTCAGGCGCGCGATGATGGTGCCGATCTGGACGGTCTCGCCTTCCTTGATCAGCTGTTCGGTAATGACGCCGGCGGCCGGGGCGGGCACTTCAACGGCGACCTTGTCGGTCTCGATTTCGGCAATCGGGTCGTCCTGCTTCACGACCTGACCCGGTTTAACCAGCCAGTTGGCGAGCGTACCCTCGGTCACGCTCTCGCCCATCGCGGGCACCTTGATGTCCATGAGGTCTCCAGGTCGTCTTAGTCGCCCGCCACGCGAGCTGGTTACAGGGGGCAGGGTTTAGCCCTGTTGGGGCCCTTTGGGGAGGGCAAAATGCGAGGTTTCCACGACCAGTTTGACGCGTTTTTCCACAGGTGGGGTTATCGGGCTGTTACAACAAGCCGTGAGGGCGCCTGGGGGCGCGAAGCCAGGCCGTGTGATCTAGGCCGCCGGAGGGGTCGGATCAGGCCGCACAGCGGCCGCTCCACCCACCACCCCGATCGCGCCGGCGCCTGCCGCTACCGCCAAAGCCGAGAGCGCGATCCAGTAGCCGAAGCGTTCCTGCAGCATCTCGTCCATCATCTGCGCGCCCATCGCGCCCATGGAGCCCATGTCCTGGACCCGCACGTCGCGGTCATTGCCGAACGCAGATTCTGCGCCGCCGCGTCCATCGTCACGCGCGGACTGGCCCTTCACCTGTTCCTTCCACCACCACACCGTACCGAAGCACAGGGCAAGGCCGAGCAGGCTGGTGATCATCACATTGCGCGCCGCCGTCCGTCCCTTGCCCGCGAAGCTCAGCGCAAGGCCGAGGGCGATCACAGCCACCGCCGCGATGCCGAAGAAATTGACGCCGAGATCAACCGCCTGGCCATCCATACCGACGCCACCGTCACTGATGTCGCCAGCGTTCAGGTCCGCGCCGAACGCCGATCCCATCTGCCGGCTGAACTGCCTGCCAGCCTCCGGGTTCTTGCTCATCGTGCCCTGGATCAGCTCGATGCCCGAGGCCGTCGCCACATCGACGTTGTTGCACGACACCGCCGCCCACGGCAGCACGAACGCCAGCAGCGCCAGCACTTTGGCGATGCGCACAACATTCATCAGGGTCATGATTGTGTCCCTCGCGCCCGTCGCCGGGCTTAGCTGTTCTCGCGGCGCGCCAGGAAGGCGAGGCGTTCAAACAGCTGGATGTCCTGCTCGTTCTTCAGCAGTGCGCCATGCAGCGGCGGCACGAGCTTGTTGGGGTTTTTCTCACGCAGGGTCTCAACGTCGATGTCTTCCGACATCAGCAGTTTCAGCCAGTCGAGCAGTTCGCTGGTCGAGGGCTTTTTCTTCAGGCCCGGCACGTCTCGCATCTTGTAGAAAGTCGCCAGCGCCTCGCTCACGAGACGCTTCTTGATGCCGGGGAAGTGCACCTCGACGATTGCGTTCATCGTCACATCGTCGGGGAATTTGATGTAGTGGAAGAAACAGCGGCGCAGGAAGGCGTCGGGCAATTCCTTCTCGTTGTTGGACGTGATGATGACGACCGGGCGCACCTTGGCCTTGATCGTTTCGTCCGTCTCGTAGACGTAGAATTCCATCCGATCGAGTTCCTGAAGAAGATCGTTCGGGAATTCGATATCGGCCTTGTCGATCTCGTCGATCAGCAGGACAGGACGCACCGGCGCCGTGAACGCCTCCCACAGCTTGCCCTTCTTGATGTAGTTCCTGATGTCGCGCGCGCGCTCCTCGCCGAGCTGGCCGTCGCGCAGGCGGGCGACCGCGTCATACTCATAGAGACCCTGGTGCGCCTTGGTGGTCGACTTGATGTGCCATTCGATGATCGGCATGCCGAGTGCGCGGGCGACTTCCATCGCCAGCATGGTCTTGCCGGTGCCGGGCTCGCCCTTGACCAGCAGCGGCCGCTCCAGCGCGATCGCGGCGTTCACCGCCACCCGCAGGTCGTCGGTCGCGACATAATTGTCGGAACCCTCAAAACGCTTCTTCTTCTCGGTCATCGGCAAACCCCGGCTGGAACGCTCGTTACGGTTAGAGCGGATTTGGGCGGGAGAGGGAATAGCCCATGGAACCCGGTTAGCCGTCCACAAGCAAAACTTAAGGAAGGGCGGGTAGACCGTAGGTTCGGCCGCGTCCAGACTCCGGAACGATTCCGGGGCTCTTGCCCGGCCGGGAGGAATAGATGCCGCTCAAACTCTCGCTCAAGCCGGGCGAACGCTTCGTGGTCAACGGAGCGGTCCTTCAGAATGGCGACCGTCGCGCGGTGCTGCTCCTTCAGAACAAGGCCTCCATCCTTCGGGAGAAAGACATCATCCAGCCGGAAGAGGCGAATACGCCCGCCCGGCGCATCTATTTCCCGATCATGATGATGTACCTCGACCCGTCCGACGCGAACAAGTTTTACGACGAGTTCGTCCTGCGGCTGAACGAGTTCATGGGCGCAATCCGGTCAACGGACGTGCTCAAGGATTGTGTCTCGCTCTCGCGGGAGGTCGCGGCGGCCGACTACTACAAGGCGCTCACGCGGTGCCGGAAACTGCTTACTTACGAACAGGGATTGCTCGGTAATGTCCATTCAGGCCTACCAGAACGCGGTGAGGAAGACTGAATCGCCACGTCAGACCGAGTATCGCGCCTTTGCGCAGGCGACCCGGGCCCTGATCGACGCTTCCAGCCTTCCGATCGATGAAGTCGGCCGCCGCGCCGAGGCGCTGGCGACGAATCGCCGGCTGTGGTCGCTGCTGGCGTCAGACTGCGCCGCCGAGGGCAACCAGCTGCCGCAGGCCCTGCGCGCCCAGATCATCTCCCTGTCAATCTTCGTCGATCGTCACTCCAGCGCCGTCATGCGCCAGGGCGCACCTCTGGAAATCCTCATCGAAATCAACCGCAGCATCATGCAGGGCCTGTCGCCTGCGCAGCCCGCCATGGCCAGCGCGCAAGCCTGACCCCATGAACCGCTAACCCGGTGTTTACCAGCCGGTTTTGGTTAGGGTTTTCGAAGGACTTTCGTCTCCGCAGCCACACCTCTAATTAAGACCTCTCCGTCATAGTCACGAAATTGCCGGTGCAAAACGCACTGGCGGCCGATCAAAATGATCGGTCTTCGGCTCAGAACGGAGACGTGTGTCATGCTTAGCGTGAACTCAAACTACGGCGCGTCCATCGCGCTCCAATCCCTCAACTCCACGAACAAAGAACTGAGCGAGATTCAGACCCGGATTTCGACGGGTATGAAGGTTTCGAGCGCTCGCGATAACGGCGCCGTTTACGCCATCGCCGAAGGCCAACGCGCCCGCGTTTCGTCGGTCGCCGCCGTCAAGGATGGCATTGATCGCGCTTCATCGACTGTTGATGTCGCGCTCGCGGCCGGCAAGTCGGTTGGCGATATTCTGCAGAGACTCAAGAGCAAAGCTGTCGCTGCTCAGGCTGACGACCTGACCTCCGACCAGCGCGCCGCCCTGCAGGTCGACTTCACCAGCCTCCGTGCGCAGATCGACACCATTGCCAACGCAGCGCAGTTCAACGGCGCCAACCTGGCCAAGGGTTCTGCCTCGCTCAACGTGCTGATCTCCGACCTCGGCGGCTCCACGGCCGCAACGACCGACGGCGTTCAGTCAGCCGCTCTCTCGACACCGCTGTCTGGTTCGGCCCTCGTCATCGACGCGGGCTCGGCTACCAACGATCTCGCGGACGGCGACCTGATCACCTTCGCGCTGACAGACTCCGTCAACGCAGGTACGTCCTCGATCTCCGTCGAACTCACCGCGGGCATGACGATCGACGGCTTCGTCGCCGCCGTGAACGCGCAGTCGGGCGGCAAGATCTCGGCCTCGTACGACGACACCGCGGGTCAGTTCACCTACCTGATCAACGACCCGGCCTTCGACGACCTGGCTGTGACCTCGGATGGTACGGACGCGACGAACATCGGCGCGGGCGTTGCCACGGCGACGGTTTCCAGCGCTGGTTCGAACACCTTCTCGGTGACGGGCGCCGACTTCTCGCTCTCGGGCTCGATCCTGTCCTCGATCGCGTCGACCGACATTTCGACCTCGACGGCCGCCGCTACCACGGCGTCCACCTCGATCGATACGGCGATCACGGATCTCAACAACGCCCTGGCGACGATGGGTTCGCAGGCTGCCGCTCTGGATATCCAGAACGAGTTCCTGGGGAAACTGTCCGACACCATCGAGCAAGGCATCGGCAACCTCGTCGACGCTGACCTCGCGAAAGAAAGCGCCCGCCTCCAGTCGCTGCAGATCAAGCAGCAGCTGGGCGCCCAGGCCCTCTCGATCGCCAACCAGGCGCCGTCGCTGGTCCTGTCGTTCTTCCGCTAATTCCATAGGCGTCAGGCCGGGCTCGACCGGTCTCCGCCAACGGACCAGCAAAAGAGGGGGCGGAACTTCGGTTCCGCCCCCTTACTTTTTTGCCTACCTGCAGTCGCTTCCGCGCCCGGCAAATCGTGCCGGGGGGTAAATTTGATTCAGCATTCTGTTAGGCGGCCAGCGTCCACGTTAACCGTCGAAACCCGCGCAACAAGGCATTTTTGACTGTCCTGTTAACCTTAACAAACTGGCACGGCATTTGAAGACATAGTTCCTGTTCAGGCTCGTCCTGGGCATGAACCAGTCTGCGCAGGAGCTTCGGCCATGCTGAGCGTCAATACGAACTACAGCGCAATGGTTGCGCTCCAGAACCTGAACTTCACGAACACCGAGCTCGAAGGTGTGCAGAACAAGATCAGCACCGGCCTCAAGATATCGAGCGCCAGGGACAACGGCGCGATCTACGCGATCGCCGAAGGGCAGAGGAGCCGGATTTCCTCCGTCGCCGCCGTCAAGGACGGGATCGACCGGGCCAACTCCACCATCGACGTCGCCCTTGCGGCCGGCAAGTCGATTGGCGACATCCTGCAGAAGCTGAAGGCCAAGGCCGTCGCAGCCCAGGCCGACGACCTGACGCCCGACCAACGCGACGCCCTTCAGGCCGATTTCGCCTCGATGCGCTCGCAGATCGATACGATCGCGAATTCCGCCCAGTTCAACGGCGCAAACCTTGCGGCCGGAAGTTTCAACCTCAACGTCCTGATCTCCGACCTCGGCGGCTCGGTTGCAGCCACGACGGACGGCGTCCAGTCGGCTGCCCTTACGACACCGCTGTCAGGTTCGGCCCTTGTCATCGACGCCGGAACGGCCACCGGCGACCTGGCGGACGGGGACCTGATCACGTTCGCCCTGACCGACTCGGTCAATCTGGGCACCTCGACGATCGGCGTTGAACTGACCGCCGGCATGACGGTCGACGACTTCGTGGCGGCCGTGAACGCGGCTTCAGGCGGCAAGATCTCGGCCTCCTATGACGATGTTGCGGGCCAGTTCACCTACCTGATCAACGATCCGGCCTATGACGATCTCGCAATCTCCACCGATGGCGTTGACGCCGCCAATATCGGCGCGGGTGTCGCTACGGCAGTCGTGTCCAGCGCCGGCTCGAACGTGATGGTCGTCAACGGCACCGACATGACGCTGTCGAGCGCCATGTTCTCGACCTTCGCCAGCGCCGACATCTCCACCTCCGCCGCCTCCGCCACCACCGCCTCCGCCGCCCTCGACCAGGCGATCGTCGACCTCAACGTCACGCTTGCCTCGATCGGCTCGCAGGCGACGGCGCTCGACGCTCAGCAGGAATTCCTCGCCAAGCTGTCGGACGAGATCGAGAACGGCATCGGCAACCTCGTCGACGCCGACCTCGCCAAGGAATCGGCCAAGCTGCAATCACTGCAGATCAAGCAGCAGCTGGGCGCCCAGGCCCTCTCGATCGCCAACCAGGCGCCGCAGGTCATCCTGTCGCTGTTCAAGTAAGGTTCGCCAGAGCCTTTCAGCCAAACGAAAAAAAGCCGCTTCCGCCTTTCCGGCGGGGGCGGCCTTTCGCGCTTTGCCAGCGTTGGAAACCCCTCGTTAACGATTGCTAACGAAGAGTGATCCCGAATTGACGATTCGTTCACCACGATTCGTCCACGGAGACGGCCAAAATGGTCGACAGGATCAATAACGCCTCTGGCGTTCTCGGCGCGCTGAAGCAACTTCAGTCAGCCAACAAGGACCTTTCAGGCGCGGATACGCGCCTGTCATCGGGGCTGCGCGTCGCTCGCGCCCGCGATGACGCCACCGCCTTCAACTCCGCAGCCGTGATGCGCGGGCAGGGTGCGTCCCTCAGCGTCGTGACGCTCAGCCTCAGCCGCGCCGAATCAATCTCCGACACCGCCATCGCTGCCGGCGAGCAGGTCCTGAAACAGCTCGGCGCCATGAAGACGACCGCCTCGCAGGCCATGTCCGGCGGACTCTCGGATGACCAGCGCGCACTGCTGCAGAAGCAGTACCAGGACCAGATGGCGACCCTGCAGACTTTCATCCGCAACTCATCCTTCGACGAGACCAATGTCCTCGACGGATCGCAACAGCCGAATGGCGTCTCCTTCATCGCCGATGCGGAGGCGACCCAGAGCCTGACGCTGCAGGGGCGCAACTTCCTGCCCGGCGGCGGCGTGGTTACGGCGATGCCATCCACAACCGCGCTCAACAACACGCAGTCAGCCGCCGACACCCAGAAGCTGCTGGACGAGTCGATCGCCAACGTTGGCGACCAGCTCGCCGAGATGAGCGCCGAGCGCAAGCGGATCGAAGCGCAGAAGGGTTTTGTCGGCAAGCTGGCTGATGCGCTGGCCGCAGGCGTTGGGCGCATGGTCGACACGGATCTTGCAGCCGAAACCGCGTTGATCCAGGCGCTGCAGGTGAAGCAGGAGCTGTCGGCGTCCGCCATCAGCATCGCCAACTCCGCGCCGCAGGCTCTCCTGTCGCTGTTCCGCCCGGTCTAGGCGCAGATGTTCACCGAGATCCAGTTCGAACAGGCCGTCGCCGCCTTCGTGACGTTCTTCGTCCTTATCGA
>CALRWU020000012.1:0-16648 GCA_943371945.1 Azorhizobium sp. AG788 | reverse complement strand
GCCATGGCGGCCTGGGTCCTGACCAAGGCGGGGGCCAGCGTCCTGATGCTTGAGGCGGGGCGTGACTATAACCCCGACGAAGCGCCGATGCTGAACATGGCGATGGATGCGCCGTTGCGTGGCGTCGGCACGCCGGACAAGGAGTTCGGCTATTACGACGCGACAGTGGACGGTGGCTGGGAAATGCCCGGAGAGCCGTACACCAAAGCGGAGGGATCGGACTTTGTCTGGTGGCGCAGCCGAATGCTGGGCGGGCGCACCAACCACTGGGCGCGCAACTCGTTCCGCATGGGGCCATATGACTTCATGCCAAAGACGCGCGATGGCCTGGGGGTGGATTGGCCCATCACGTACGAGGATCTGGCGCCATGGTATGACAAGACCGAGAAGCTGGTTGGCGTCTACGGCACCAACACCGGGCTTGAGAACCATCCCAGCTCTGGGCCGGGCGTGCTGCAGACGCCGCCGAAATTCCGCACGTGGGAGACGTTCCTCAAGGCGGGCGGCGATGCGATCGGTATTCCGGTCGTGCCGGCGCGGCGGGCCGTGCTAACCAAGAAGATTGACGAACGAACCCCCTGCTACTGGGCGTCCAGCTGTGGCCGCGGGTGCGGTATCGGCGCCGCATTCCAGACCACAACGTCGCTGATCCCGTGGGCCAGGAAGACTGGCAAGCTCACAGTTGCGACCGGCGCCATGGTCCGCAATGTCGTGCTTGATGCTTCGGGCAAAGCGACGGGCGTCATCTATATCGACAAGGCGACCGGCCTGGAGAAGCAGGCAAAGGGTCGTGTCGTTATCCTTGCGGCTTCGACAGGCGAGACCGCGCGCATCCTGCTCAACAGCGGCGCCGGCGGCAGTCGTGATGGTCTCGCCAACTCGAGCGGTCAGGTTGGTCGCAATCTGCTTGATACCGTCGGATCGAGCGTCAACGCATACTTCCCACAGCTCGAAGGGCGCCCACGCTACAACGAAGACGGCGCGATGGGTTTGCATGCCTACATTCCGTTCTGGGACTATCAGAAAATCGCAAAAGGCGAGGTCGATACGCCGCGCGGCTATCACGTCGAGATCGGCGGCAGCTTTGGCGATCCCGGCATGGGCGTCGGTAGTGGTCTGGATGGCTATGGATCAAGCCTGCGTTCGGATGTGAAGCGCCGCTATGGTTCGCGGATAAACTTCACCCAGCGCGGTGAGATGATCCCGAACGCGAAATCCTATTGTGAGATCGATACCAACACGAAAGACAAGTTCGGTATTCCAGTTCTGAAGTTCTCATTCGCGTGGTCTGAGCATGAGCTCAACCAGGTGAAGCACTTCCAGAAATCAATGAAGGAGCTTATCGACAAGCTTGGCGGCACGCTGGCGTCCGAGCCGGACGAACCTGCTAAGGCCATCTCCAAGGGCGGCGAGATCATCCACGAGGTCGGTACCGCCCGCATGGGCAGGGATGCAAAGGAGTCGGTCGTCAACCAGTTCGGCAAGACCTGGGATGTCGATAATCTCTATCTCACCGACGGTTCCGTGTTTGCCTCCAAGGCGCACAAGAATCCGACAATCACGATCTTGGCGCTCGCGATGCGGTCTGCCGACAACATCGCCGCGCGTCTGCGCAAGGGCGAGCTGTAGGAGGGAATGATGACAAACTCAAAGACCTCTTCTGTCGTGATGGTCGACCGGCGCGTAACGCTGAAATGGTTGGCGGGAGCAATGGCCGCTGGCCAGCTTGCCGCGTGCGGCGATGGCGCCAAGGGCATTTCCTGGGCTGAAGTCGAAGCCATCAAGGCCAAGGGCCTCGGGAAGGATATCGACTTCGCAAACATCAGCGTGCCGTGGCCGTTGACCATGACGGCGGCGGAACTGGCGACGACGGCTGAACTGGTCGACCTGATCTTGCCGGCCGAGGGCGACAGTCCGGCGCCATCCAAGCTGGGTGTGCCGGCCTTCATCAACGAATGGGTGAGCGCGCCATATCCGGATCAGCACAAGGATCGCCAGCTGATTGTCCCGGGGCTTGCGTGGCTCGATGACGAATCGAAAAAGCGCAATGGTGTTCCTTTCACCAGCGCAGACAGTTCGGCGCAGAAGAAGATCCTCGACGACATTGCGTTCAAGGCGAAGGTGAAGCCGGGGCTCGAGAAGCCAGCCGAGTTCTTCGGCCGCATGCGGTCGCTGACGCTCGGCGCGTTCTACACGACGCGCGAGGGGTGGGCCGACATCGGTTATATGGGCAACACGCCGTTCACGGGTGACTATCCTGGTCCGACGCCGGAAGCGCTGGCCCATATCAAGGGCGTGATCGAGGGCATGGGGCTGACCTACACAGCCCCATGACCCGTCTCGTCGCTGTCGCTATTGCGCCAGTGCGTGGATCTTGATGTTGCGATACCAGACCTTGTCGCCATGGTCTTGCAGGGCGATGTGGCCTTTGGCGAAAGTGCCGAACATGGGCCACTGCTTGAACTTGGACGCGGCGACCTTGGCTTTCCACGCGTCGTCTCCGTAGCTGGTCTCGGACACCAGCTTGCCGTTCAGCCAGTGTTCGATCTCGCTGCCGGTGAAGCGGACGGTGGCCTCGTTCCATTCACCTACCGGCTTCACGGCGCCATCAGGCGGTACGACGAAATCATAGAGCGCGCCGGCGCGGTGCGAGGGGAATTTGCCGTCTGCGTGGCCGTCATTGTCGAGCACCTGCATCTCGGGGCCGGTGTTGTAGGTGTTGTCGGCGCCGTCGACCTCGTTGACCAGATAGATGATGCCGCTGTTGCCCTTTGGCGATATTTTCCATTCCAGCGACAGTTCGAACGGCCCGTATGCCTCGACCGTCATCAGGTCGCCCGCGCCGCCGGCGGTCAGCGCCAGCGCGCCGTCCTCGACCTTCCAAGCCTCGCCGGGGGCGTCTTTCTTGTAGCCTTTCCAGCCGGTGAGGTCCGTACCGTTGAAGAGCAACTTCCAGCCAGCGGCCGTCTGCTCTGCAGTCAGAGTGTTGGGGCCGGTTGCTTCAGGCGCAGGGGCAGGCGCCGGGGTTTCGGCCACGGGAGCGACCGGTTCCGCTGGCGGTTTGTTATCGCAAGCCGCGAGCATCAGCGCCGCAGCCGCCAGTCCCGTTGCAATCCGCATTGCTGTCTCCCTTAAATTGGCGTCCAGGCGCCGTTGTCTGTGCTTGAGGCGATAGCCGCCTCGATGAATTTCACGCCGCGCAGACCGTCGGCAATGCCGGGGGCCTGAAGCGAGCAGGGGCTAGGTGTGCGCTTTTCCTGATGTGCGCGCACGAGTTCCGCTGCATCGCTGTAGATCTGCGCGAAGCCTTCCAGATAGCCTTCGGGGTGGCCGCCGGGAATTCGCGTCGCCAGTGTCGCCATCTTCGACACACCGGCGCCGCCACGGCGGATGATGCGTTGCTGCTCGCCCAGAGGCGTGAACAGAAGCGTCTCCGGCGTTTCCTGCGCCCATTCGATGCCGCCCTTGTCGCCGAACACGCGCAGCTTGAGGCCATTTGCCGAACCGGTCGCGACCTGGCTCGCCCAGAGCATGCCCTTGGCGGCGCCGCTGAAGCGCAGCATGACGTTCACATTGTCGTCGACCCTGCGGCCAGGAACGAAGGTCGAGAGATCAGCCGATATGGTCTCGGCGGTGAGGCCAGTTACGAATTCTGCCAGCTGGAACGCGTGGGTTGCGATATCACCGAGTGCGCCGCCAGGCCCCGCCTTGGTCGGATCGCCGCGCCAATCAGCCTGTTTGTTGCCGGACTGATCCGTGGCGAGCCAGTCCTGCGCGTATTCCATCTGCACGATGCGGATCGCGCCGAGCTCGCCGGCTTCGACCATAGCGCGCGCCTGCCGCGCCATGGGGTAGCCGGAATAGTTGTGCGTCAGGATGAAGGGCAGGCCAGTCTCGCGCGCAACGGCAGCGAGATCTTCCGCATGACGCAGGCTGGTCGTCATCGGCTTGTCGCAGATCACCGGAATGCCAGCGAGCAGGAATTCGCGGGCGATCGCGTGGTGCGTCGAGTTGGGCGTGACGATGGAGACCGCGTCGATGCGGTCGGAGCGCTTTGCTTCGCTGGCAGCCATGGTGCGGAAATCCGCATAGGCGCGATCGGCTTCAAGTCCTTGGCTCAGACCGAATGCGACGGACTTCTGCGGATCGGACTGGAAGTTACCGGCGACAAGATCCCAATGCCCATCAAGGCGCGCCGCCATGCGATGCACGCCGCCGATGAACGCGCCTTCACCGCCACCGACCATGCCAAGGCGCAAGCGTCTCAACGGTCGAGTCCCAGAAGGCGCCGATTGGCTTTCTCGTCCGTGCCGCTCGCCGCGAAGTCGTCGAACGCGCGCGGCGTCACACGGATGATGTGATCCTTGATGAACTGCGCGCCTTCGCGGGCGCCATCCTCGGGATGCTTGATGCAGCATTCCCATTCGAGCACGGCCCAGCCCTCATAGTCATAGCCGGCGAGCTTGGAGAAAATGCCCTTGAAGTCGACCTGCCCATCGCCGACCGAACGGAAGCGCCCGGCGCGCTGGAGCCACGGCGCATAGCCGGAATAGACGCCCTGCCGTCCCGTCGGATTGAACTCTGCGTCCTTCACGTGGAACATCTTGATCCGCTCGTGAAAGATATCGATGTATTCGAGATAGTTCAGCTGCTGCAGCACGAAGTGGCTGGGGTCGAATAGGATGTTGGCGCGCCTGTGACCCTTCACGCGGTCGAGGAACATCTCGAACGTCGTGCCGTCGAACAGGTCCTCACTCGGGTGGATTTCATAGCAGAGATCAACGCCCGCATCTTCGTAGGCGTCGAGGATCGGATGCCAGCGTTTCGCGAGCTCTTCGAAGGCGGTCTCGAACAGGCCGGGCGGGCGCTGCGGCCATGGGAAGAAGTAGGGCCAGGCAAGTGAGCCGGAGAACGTCACGCTGGCGTCCAGGCCCAGGCGGCGTGATGCCTTCGCAGCGAGCTTCACCTGATCGACAGCCCATTCCTGCCGCGCTTTCGGATTGCCACGTACGCGCTCGGGCGCAAAGGCGTCGAACAGCGTGTCGTAGGCCGGGTGGACAGCCACGAGCTGGCCCTGCAGGTGGGTAGACAGTTCGGTGATGACGATGCCGGCGTCCTTCAGGATGCCTTTCACTTCGTCGCAATAGGCGTCGCTTTCGGCTGCAAGGCTGAGATCGAACAGCGACGCCTCGGTGGTCGGGATCTGGACGCCTACGAAGCCCTTGTCGGCCGCCCATTTTGCGATGGTGGGCAGCGAATTGAATGGCGCATCCGGCCCCACGAATTGCGCGAGGAAGATACCGGGGCCTTTCATGGTCTTCATGGGACGACCTCAGACTGTGAGTGTGCTGAGATACTTATAACCGATCTCGGCAGACTGCACCCGCGGCTTGTCGAAAGGCGGCTCCTGTTCGAGGAAGAAGTTGCGGACGCCGGCTGCATAGCCGGCCGGCAGGATGGCTTTCCAGTCCAGCTTGCCGGCGCCGATGTCGGCGGGATCCATCTTCAGCGCAGTGTTGGGAACCGTCGACGCCTTGATGTCCTTCACGTGCATGCCGGTGTAGCGGCCGCTGTGGCGGGCGAGCAGTTCGACCGGGTCATTGCCGGCGGCGGCAGCCCAGCCGAGATCGAGTTCGAAGCTGACGGCGGCTGGATCGCTTTCCTGAACAAGGATGTCGTAGCCGGTGCGATTACCGACCTTCACGAACTCGAAGTTATGGTTGTGATAGCCGAACGCGATGCCGCTGGCTTTCAGCTTGCGGCCGATGTCGGAAAGTTCAGCAGCTATTCTCTTCCAGTCATCTTCCTTCATCGCGGCCGCTACGCGGGCGATAAACGCATAACCTTCGCCAGCATTCGGCGTCAGGCCAAGGCCATCCGGGATGGCCATCGCAGGGCAGTAGACATGCGTCGCGCCCAATTTGTGCATGTCGGCGGCGAGCTTGGACAAGTCGCCGCGCAAGCCAGGTTCTGCATCGGTGCCGGGGCGCATGGCGACATGGGCGCTGGCGCACTTGATGTTGTTGCGGTCGAAAATATCCCGCAACTGCGCAGGCGTCTTGCCCATGTAGGAGGGTGTTTCGACTGTCTGATAGCCGATGCGGGAGACAGCAGCGATCGCACCTTCGAGGTCGGTCGCGAGCATGTCAGATAGCGTGTAGAGCTGGATACCGATTGGCGTCGACTTGCGCTCGAAGAACGTGCCGCCCGTGGTGGAGCACGCGCTCAGCATCGGACTAGCCGCGCCAGCCGCGCAAATGCCCTTCACGAAACTGCGGCGGGAGAGGGTGAACATGAGACGCTCCTTTGATTGGCATTACGCCGCAGCAACGCTTGCAGGCGCACGCTCAGCCGGTCGGAAGAAAACAGCCAACAGCAGGATGGCGAAGACCGCCATTCCCGCTGGAACCATGAACAGTGTGCGGTAGTCGACAGCGCCTGTAGCGGGATCTGTCCACTGCGCCATCAGCGCCGGGAACAGGAAACTGGCCGCAACGTTGCCGATGCCGAGGATCAGCAGGTTAAATAGACCTTGAGCGCTCGAGCGCACGTCCTTCGGGAAAGCGGCATCGACGAAGATATAAACAGTCGCGAAGAAGAACGCGTAGCAGACGCCATGCAGCAGCTGCACCGTGATGATCGTCGGTACGCTGTCGGGGAAGAAGGCGAATACCAGGAAGCGCGCGCCGTGGCCGAGAATCCCGATGATCATCGTGGCCTTCCAACCGAGGCGGATCAACACGCTGCCAAGAATGAACATGGTCACGATCTCGGCGACCTGACCGATGCTGAGTACGATCATCGACAGGTTGCCAGCGATGCCGACGCGATTGGTGAGGAATCCGTCAGCCATAACAAAGTAGCCGTTGTGGATCACGCTATCGATGAACGTGACAAGGAAGAGAACGCCGACCGAGGGAATGCCCAGCAGCTTGATCGCCTTGCGCCAGGCCAACGGATCGGTTCCGGCAGCTTCGCGCTTTGGCGGCGTATGAGGGAGCGTCAGGCTGTAGGCGGCAAACACGAAGGACACGATCGCGGCAACCACGAAGATCAAGCGCACCTGCTCCGGGCCCGCATTGGCGCTGAGCAGGAAGATGAAAGGCCAGCTGACGAGGATCCAGCCGACCGTGCCGCCCATGCGGATCGTGCCGAATTCTTTTGCTGGATCGCGCAGGCTGGCGAAAGCAATGGCATTCGAGACGGACATTGAGGGCACGTAGACCACGCTGAACACCAGGTAGGCGCCGAAGAAGGGCCAGAAGTCGGTGAGGAAGGCGCACGCGAGAAGGGCTGCGCCGCCGATGACGTTACTTACCGCCAGGAAGCGTTCGGCGGAGAAGTTGCGGTCGGCGAACTGGTTGGAAAAAAAGATGCCTACAATTGCGGCAATGCCCCAGGCGCTGCCGACCAGCGATTGTTGCCACGCCTCAAAGCCGAGCTGGCCCATATAGGGGAAGAGCTTCGGCGCCCACGCTCCCCAGATGGCGAGCTGCAGCATCATCATCAAAAACAGACGCGCCTGGATCACTGATCGTCCTCCCTCGCCGTGCCGCTGGTCTGTCGCCAGTTCACGGCCGATACTCTAGGATCGAGTGTTAGCTGCGAGTCCGCCCCAGTCCAAGGGGCGCGGCGAAGTAAGAAGGCATGGACCGATGCATATCTCAATCCGCGCGATTGCCGTCGCGGTCGTAGTTCTTTCCGCTAGCGCGTGTACTGCAATGCCGCACCGCGGCGAGACCTGGCAGTCGCTTTTTGACGGTAAGACGCTCAATGGCTGGACGGCCAAGATCCGCGGGTTCCCGCTGGGCGAGAACTATCGCGACACTTTCCGCGTCAAGGACGGGGCGATAGCCGTCAGCTACGACAAGTATGATCAGTTCGGCGAGCGCTTCGGACACCTTTTCTACGAGAAGCCGCTAACCGGAGCCTACAAACTTCGTTTCGAATATCGCTTCTCCTCAAGCCATCCCGCGGACACGCCCGCCTGGGCTATCGCCAATTCCGGCGTGATGATCTTCGGGCAGGACCCCAGGACCATGGCTGTGGACGATAGCTTCCCCGTCTCGGTCGAAGCCCAGCTCCTGGGCCCCGCGCCGGGGCAGGACCGGTACAATGGCAATATGTGCTCGCCGGGCACGCACGTCGTCATCGACGGCAAGCTGGAGAAGACACACTGCATCAACTCGAAGTACCCCGCCGATTCCAACGACCGCTGGATCACCTTCGAGGTCGATGTGTCAGCCGACGGCGTGGTGACCCAGAAGGTCAACGGCGTCACGACGATCGTCTATTCGGACGTGCAACTCGACCCTGAAGGCAAGATGGCCAACTCCAAACCGTTGATAGCGGCGGCGGGCGGAAAGGTGATGCTCGAAGGCGGCACGATTTCGCTGCAGAGCGAAGGCAACCCCATCGAGTTTCGGAAGATCGAGGTTTTGCAGCAGTAACGCTCAGCCCGTCGACCGCGACAGCGCGAAACCCTCATATCCATTCGCTGCAACCTCGTCGCATTTCTGTCGATAGACGCCGACGCCGCCAACATACGGCATGAACACACGAGGTTTCCCCGGCACGTTCGCGCCGATGTACCAGGAGTTGGCTTGGGGATAGAGCGTCATGTCGGCGACTTCGTTGACGTGCGAGACCCACGCATCTTCTGCATCTGTCGTGGCTTCGATCACGTCCTGCTGCTGACGGCTCAGCGCGGCGATGCAGTTGCTGATCCAGTCGACGTGCTGCTCGATCGAAACAACCATGTTGGAAAGCACTGATGGGCTGCCTGGACCGGTGACGAGGAACAGGTTGGGAAAGCCGGCGACCATCAGGCCGAGATAGGTGCGGGGCCCGCCTTCCCACTTGTCCTTCAGCGCTTCGCCATTCCGGCCGCGAATATCGATCTTCGACAGCGCGCCTGTCATGGCATCGAAACCGAGACCGAAGATGAGGACGTCAAGTTCATACGCGACCCCGCCCGTCGTCACACCCGTTGGTGTGATTGTCACGGGCGCCTTTGAGATATCGACCAGCGTCACATTATCCCGGTTGAACACCTCGAAATAACCAGTGTCGACGCAAACGCGCTTAGACCCCACCGGGTATGTTCGTGGGATCAGCTTTTCCGCTACCTCCGGGTCCTTCACGACCTTGCGGACCTTCTGCGCCACGAAGTCGACAAAGGTATCGTTGGCTTCCTTGGTGATCAGCAAATCGACGAACGCCCCGCCAAAGGCGAAGCCGCCCTTGGCCCAGCGCTCCTCGTACACGCGCAGCCGCTCTTCGACCGGGGTTTCGCTGATCAGCTTGTCTGTCACCACGGCGGCAACGATGCCGATCGGATGCTCTCGCCCCGCCTGGCGATTGGCTTCACGGTTGGCGCGCCACTGGCGAAACACCTCCGGGTCGGCAGGGCCGTTGTGAGCCGGCACGCTGAAGTTCGGTGTGCGCTGGAACACATGGAGGCTTCCCACCTCTGGCGCGATCTCGGTGATCGTCTGCACGGATGATGAACCGGTGCCGATGATGCCGACGCGCTTGCCAGAAAAATCGGGGTGTAGCTCAGGCCAGCTCGATGTATTGAAGACTTCCCCTTTGAATGTATCCGCGCCCGGAATGTCGATCTGCTTCGGCGCCGAGAGGCATCCCGTCGCCATCACGCAGAAACGGGCGGCAACGTTGTCACCCTTGTCCGTTTTTACATTCCAGCGGTTCGAGCGGGAATCGTAAACGGCTTCCGTCACGCGCGTGTCGAGGTGGATATCGCGGCGAAGGTCAAATCGGTCAGCCACGTGATTTAGATAACGGAGTAGTTCCGGCTGTGCGGCGTAGCGCTCGCTCCATTGCCACTCGTCCTCGAGTTCGGGCGAGAACGAGTAAGAGTATTCCTGGCTCTCTACATCGACCCGCGCGCCGGGATAGCGGTTCCAGTACCACGTGCCGCCGACCGAAGGGCCTGCCTCGAATACGCACGCGTTGAGGCCAAGCCCCCGGGCCTTGTGCAACATGTAAAGGCCGGCGAAGCCTGCGCCGACAATCACGATGTCAACAGCGTCTGGTGTGGTCGGGCGTTCCTGCGTGCTCATGCCGGCCTCGTTTCCTCAATCATCGGACTGGTGCGGACGCTGGTTGGCGGATGGTCAGTCCCGCCGGTTCAGGTCGCCCAGACCTTGCCGATCGCCGACACGGGCACATCGCCCTTGAATGGCCCCGGCGTCTGTTCGTAGCGCATCAGCGTGGTCGCCCCGACTTTCGACGTGCAGAAGCCGAGCAGCGTCAGCTCCTTGATCAACCGGAAATAGTGCGGGTCAGCGTTCGTAGCGCGGGCGGTATAAGCCTCGCGGTCGTATTCCTTCATCAGGGCGACCTGTTCATCCGAGGTGAGCGCAGCGAATGATTTTCCGCGCAACTCAGCTGCATCCGTGGATACGGCAATCAAACCCGATCGAATGATGCTGCGTTCCTTGTCGGTGTAATAGCCAGCCAACATGCGGTCTATGAAGGCCGGTACGCCGACATCGACCGCGCCCGGCGTGTTGGTTTTCGGCAGAATCTGATCGGCCATGGCTGTCACCGTCGCCATTTCCTCCGGCGTCAGGAAACCGCTCTTGGCGCCCTCGACGGGCTCGGGCATCGCGACGCAGCCGGCGAGGATGCCGGCGGAGGCGGAGGCGGTGAGGGTGGCGCCGAGTAGCATCGAGGCGCGGTGCAGAAGTTCGCGACGGTCCATCATGTCCGGTCTCCGTCCTAGAGTTCGCCGCGTTTCAAGGCGTTAGCGGCATGGTCGGCCGCGCGCGCCGTGATCGCGAGATAGGTGAGCGAGGGGTTTACGCATGCGGCGGAGGCCATGAATGAACCGTCCGTAACGTAGACGTTGGTGGCGGCGTGAACCTGGCCCCAGCCGTTGAGCACCGAGGTTTTTGGGTCGCGCCCCATGCGCGCCGTGCCCATTTCGTGGATGCCGAGGCCGACGCCATAGGGGCGATCGAAGCCTTTCACGTTCTTGAACCCGGCAGCGCTCAGCATCTCCTCGGCGGACGCCTGCATGTCCTTGCGCATGTTGAGCTCGTTCTCACGGATCGTCACGTCGAACTTCAGCGTCGGCAGGCCGTCAATATCCTTCACGTCGGGGTTCATGGTCACGCGGTTATCGCGGTAGGGCAGCATTTCGCCGAAGCCGCCGATGCCGATTGTCCACGGGCCGGGCTCGGAAATGTCGTCCTTGAGTTCCTTGCCGAAGCCCATCTCGGCGACCAGGCGCTGCCAGCCCGTGCGGCTCGCGCCGCCCTGATAGCCATAGCCGCGCGTGAAGTCGTTGCGCTTGGATTGGCTGTCCGCGATATTCCGGAAACGCGGGATATAGATGCCGTTGGGGCGGCGACCTGAGTAGTAGCGATCTTCGTGACCTTCCACGTCAGCCTGCGCGCCGACGCCGAGATGGTGGTCCATCACGTTGCGCCCAAGCTCGTCCGAGTCGTTGCCGAAGCCATTCGGGAAGCGATCGCTTTTCGAGTTCAGCATCAGCCAGGTCGAATTCAGCGTGGAGGCGCAGAGGAAGATGACCTTGGCGTAGTATTCTGTTGTGGTCTTGGTGTGGGCGTCCTGCACGCGTACACCGGTCGCCTTGTTCAGCTTGGGATCGAAGATGATCTCGGTCACGATGCTGTCCGGCTGAAGCGTCATGTTGCCGGTGTGGTCGGCTGCGATCAGGGTGGCGCCATTTGACGACATGTAGGCGCCGAACGCACAGCCGCGCATGCAGAGATTGCGGCTCTGGCACGTGCCCCGTCCGAGTTTGATCTGCTCTTCGGTTGGCTTGGTCAGGTGCGCCGTGCGGCCAATCGTAATGCGGCGCTCCGGGAATCGACCTTCAACCCTCGCCTTAAGATCCTTCTCGACGACGTTGAAATCCATCGGCGGCTGGAAGATGCCGTCCGGCAGGTGGGGCAGACCCTCTGTGGAGCCGCTGACACCCATCCAGCGCTCGACATAATCGTACCACGGCGCGACGTCGGCATAGCGGATCGGCCAGTCGGTGCCGACGCCTTCCTTGGCGTTGGCTTCGAAATCCAGATCGCTCCAGCGATAGCTCTGCCGGCCCCAGGTGATCGAACGACCGCCAACATGATAGCCGCGAATCCAGTCGAAGCGGTTCACTTCGGTGTAGGGATGTTCGTCATCCTTCACGAACCAGTGGTTCCACTGGTCGTTTACCGTGTAGCCGGTGCGCTGCTGCTTGAAATAGTGCTTCTCCACCTCGTCGAGCGGCGTGCGGCCGCCCGGATAGCGGAAGTCCCACGGGTCTTTTGCGAAGGTCGTGTAGTCCTTGCCGTGTTCGACCTTGCGGCCGCGCTCGAGCACGAGTGTCTTGAGACCTTTTTCGCACAGGTCCTTCGCAGCCCATCCGCCGGTGAGGCCGCTACCCACCACGATCGCGTCGAACGTGCGCTCTTCGCGCGTTGCCTGGTCTAGCGGTGTCATGGCGACCTCTGGAATCGATATGCAAATCAGCGCGAAGGTGTGCGCGTGACCTACCCTTATGCCAAAAAGGCCGGGCTGCAAGCGAGGCGGTTGTGTTCGCAAGTGCGAAAGGGCGCTACCGCCACGGCAACGGTAATTGTGAGCGCTGTCGCCAGTCGCTCAGTGAACCGCGAGCAGTATGTCTTGCGTCAGCAGCGCGCGTTCAACGCCATCGGCATCGATCGAGCGCAGACGAACAACGCCGGGAAGTTGCGGCGCGTCTGCCCAGCGCGAGAACCAGGCCTTCTGGCCATCATTGGCGAGATCACCCCAATAAATGAAGGATGGCGTCTCGATGCACGGGATCAGTTTCCGTCGCTCCGAGGCAATCTCTGGAGGCGCCTCGCGATTGTCGCTGATGATGTCACGCGAGGTCTCCAGATAAAGATCGCGCCCATTGGCGCAACCTTCGGCCTCGGCGAGGTCCAGCCTGATCGTGTAGAGCCCCGGCGCACCGCCAAGGCCGGGCGCTGCGTAGAGGAAGCTTACGGAATGCTCTTCGCCATGAAACGGCGCGAGTACGGGCGTATCAAAGTTCCGCACCTTGTCCGGCATCGCCTGCGCGAGCCACTCGCCAACCTGACTCAGGATCAGTTGTTGCGTGCCTGGCTGCACGGACGAACGGTCGCGCTCCCACACACGCGTGCCCATCTGCATTGATCCCATCATCAGCATGCCAATGATCGCGGTGAGCGTCAGGCCCAGCAGCGTTTCGAGCAGGGAAAACCCTGCCTCGCCCTTTCCTGTCCCGATCATTGCGCTTCCTCCGGGAAGGTCTCGCCAAGCCAGCGCGACGTAGAAGCTGTGTAGACGCGTCCGGTCGGATCGGTCACCTGAGCGGTGAACCAGACGACGCCACGGCCGCTGCCGACGTCGCCATTGCCGATCGGTTGACCGGCGAGGACGGTCCAGCGCAGTCCATCTGCGGCGACTCCTTCGGCTTGCTGGCCGGGCTGGAGTTCAAGCGTCGCCAAGGCAGCCAACCGATCACGCAGCACGATGTGCGCTTCTTCAGACCAATGCGCCATCGACTCGGACTTCGCGCTGCTGGCGTAGACCTGCAGGCACAGTGTCACCACCATGCTGAGAATTACGAAGGCGACCAGCACCTCAATGATGCTGAAGCCGGCGGTCTTGTCACGCGCTCTCTTTTCAAGTGGGGGCGTCATTTGCGCCTCCGTTCGTGATGCCGACGGCGCCCGTCAGCCAATCGACGGACACCGTTGCGCTGCGATCCTGTTCTGTCAGCGTGATCGCGCCGCCGCTTGAGCCGCCATTGGGGTAGAAGATGATTGCGGGCTGCCGCGCCGCATTCATTACCTGTCCGCCGGACACCACGCGGACGGCAGCGCCCTCCGGCAAGGCGGTGGGCTGGTCCTGCTGCAACTGATAGCGACGGCCATCCACATCGATCACGACGGAAATCTCCCGGCCGGATCGCAGCGCGCGTGCATTCGCCTCGCGCAAGCTGAGAGCGAGATCCTGGGTCGCGGCATCGAAGCGGAAACCGGCGCTGGACCGCGCGAACCCCACGCCAACCAATCCGACCGCCAATGCGAGGATCGCCAGGGCGACCATGATTTCGAGCAGCGAGAAACCCGCGTCTGGCCCTGCCGCGTTCTGGCCTCCCGAACCCATGTCTTGCCGAGGCGTTTCCATCTCGATCTCAGAATGCCAGATCGTTGACGCTCATGATCGCGCTGAGCAGTGACAGAACCACGCCCCCGACCATCACACCCAGCAGGATCGTCAGGGCGGGTGTCGCGACAACCATCAGGTTCTTCACCTCGCGCTGAGCTTGCTCCTCCATGACCTTGCCGCCATGCCGCAGCATTTTCGCGAGGCTGCCGGAGCGCTCACCCACGGCCGCAAGTTGCCCTGCGAGGGGCGGGAATATCCTCGAACGCGCCAGCGTATCGCCGAGTCTTTCGCCAAGCCTTACGCGCGAACCGATGCGATCGATCTCCCGTGCGATGACAGGATTACTGGTGGCGCGCCGTGTAATGTCGAGCGCGCTGACCATGCTGACGCCATTGTCGAGCAGGGCCGCCATTGCATGCATGAAACGTGAGGCTTCGGTCGTGGTGACGACTTTGCCAAGCAGGGGCGCCCGGAGCGCGAAGCGCGCCATCGCGGCCTGCCCCTGTGGGGAGCGCAGCGCCGATATAAGCGTCAGCACGGCCAACAGGATGCCCAGCACCCCCACCCACCAGTAGTTTCGCAGCAGTTCGGATGCGCCGATCAGCAATTTCGCGCTTAGCGGCATGCGGTCTGCGTGACCAGCGAACACCGGCTTCAGCGCCGGCGCCACGACGGTCAGGACCAGGATCAGAGACGCCAGAGCGCTGACCATCAGCACGGCGGGATAGATCAGCGCCGACCGGAGCGCATCTGTGGTGCGGATCTGCATCTCGAAGCTGTCGGCGAGACGATGGAAGACGGGCGCGAGCGCGCCGCCCGCCTCGCCGGCGGAAACCAGGCCCACCATCATGTCCGGAACGCGCTCGGGATAGGCGGCCAATGCCTGACTTAATGACGCGCCTTCCAGCAGGGATTTGCGCAGGCCTGCGGCGAGCGCCGCTGCCCTGGGGTCGGCGTCGCGCGAGAGCAGCGTCAACGAGTCGTCGATCGGCAGGTCGCTTTCCGTCATCGTCGCCATTTGACGACAGAATGCGGCCAACGTGCGCAGTGGCACACGCGAGCGCGTCACCGCCCTGCGGACGACGCCTTCCTTCACCTCGAACGGCGCGAGGCCCCGGGTCGTGATCTGGCGCACAGCGTCGGCGCGCGTCGCCGCGGTGAGCCTGTCTGCGACCAGCGAGCCGTCCTTGGCGTAGGCCTTGAAACTGAAATCGGGCATTACTCGAGCCCTGCAACGCGGATGACGTCTTCGACGGACGTAAGCCCGGCAGCCGCGCGGCGAAGTCCGTCGGCCAGCAGCGGAATCATGCCCTCGGCCATCGCCTGGTTGCGAATATCCTTCTCGGGCGCGCGACGCAGGATCAGTTCGCGAATGTCATCCGAGATCATCATGATCTCGGCAATGCTGGCGCGGCCGCGATAGCCGGTTCCGCGACACGCGCTGCATCCCTTGGGACGCCGGAATTGCACGCCGGCGAGGCTGGCGGCGCCGGGAAGCCGTGCGAGCAGCGCATCGGACGGTTGGTAAGGTTCGGCGCAATTCGGGCAGAGGTTGCGCACGAGGCGCTGCGCCGAGACGGAGGCGAGCGTCGAGGCGATCAGGTATTCGGGCACGCCCATCTCCATCAGGCGCGTGATGGTGGCGGGCGCGTTGTTCGTGTGCAGCGTCGAGAGCACCTGGTGGCCAGTCAGCGCCGCTTCGATCGCGATGGTCGCCGTTTCCTTGTCGCGGATCTCGCCGATCATCAGCACATCCGGATCCTGACGCAGGATGGAGCGGAGGGCCTTCGCGAAGGTGAGGTCGATCGAGGGCTTCACCTGGATCTGCGAGACGCCGTCGATCTGGTACTCGACCGGGTCTTCCACGGACACGAACTTGAGTTCGGGTGTGAGGATGTCGCGCAACGCAGAATAAAGTGTGGTGGTCTTGCCGGAGCCGGTGGGTCCGGTCACGAGCGTGACGCCGTTGGGTTTGCGGATAGAGCGGCGCAGCTTTTCCACTGTGTCCGGCGACAGGCCGAGGCTGTCGAGCGAGAGTGTGGCGGAGGACTTGTCGAGCAGACGCAGGACAGCGCCTTCACCGTGCAACGTCGGCGACGTGGCGATACGCAGGTCGATCTCGCGGCCCTGAATGGTGATGCGCGTCCGGCCGTCCTGCGGCAGGCGGCGTTCGGCGATGTCGAGTTTCGCAAGGATCTTGATGCGCGAGATGGTGGCTTCGGACAGGGACGGGTCCGGCGGGGCGATCTCCCGCAGGTGGCCATCGACGCGCAGACGGGCGCGCAGGCCGCGCGAGCTCGGCTCGAGGTGAATGTCAGACGAACCCGCCGCGATGGCGCTTTCGAACAGCTGGTCGACCCAGCGGATCACGGGGGCGCCCCCGGCCAGATCGCGGAGGCGCTGGAGATCTGAATGATCGGCGTCGGCTAGCTCGCGTGTGTTGTCGCTCGTCTCCGGACGGGCGAGTGCGTTCGCGGCCAGCCAGCCATCA
>CALRWU020000011.1:0-18217 GCA_943371945.1 Azorhizobium sp. AG788 | reverse complement strand
GCAGTCACGCGACCGCCCTGCTCCAGACAGATTCCGAGCGTGTGCGCAGGATACGCAAGGCTCCGCGGCTCAGCAGATGCCGCTGGATGTTGAACGCGTTGTAGACCGCCGCATGCGTCTCAAGGAAACGCTGCGCTGATGCGCGGCTCTTGAACCCCTGCATCTTCCGCTCACGCCTTCGAATGCTGAGATGCGAGTTCTCTGCGCGATTGTTGTCGCGCAATCGCCCAGGCCGATGGCGATCGAGAAGGCCGAGTTGAGAAAGTGCAGCACCATACGACCGTAGTCCATCCGTGACGATGACCTCTGGCTCGACATGCTGGTTCTTCAATAGCTGTCGCAGGAATCGAACCGCTGCAGCTGCATCGCGGCGCTTCTGGACGATCATGTCCATCACCTCGCCCTCGTCGTCGACTGCGCGCCAGATCCACACGCATTCGCCTGCAATCGTGGAAACCATCTCATCAAGATGCCAGCGCGGTGATCTTCGCGCCGAACTTCACTGTCCAATATCGGATCGTCTCGTAGCTCACATCGATGCCGCGGTGAGCGAGCATCTCTTCAACGTCACGCAGGCTGAGCGTGAAGCGGAAGTAGAGCCAGACCGCATGCTGAATCACGGCCGGCGGGAAGCGGTGCCGCTTGTAGGAAATTCGCGTCATTGGGGTCTCCCGAAGGCCAATAGCCATGGCCTTTCCAGAGACTGGTTAGCGTTAGTCTGACAGCACCGTGGCGGCGATTGAAGCGGGAGACGTTGCCGCGCGGCCAATCCAGTAACACAGCGACAGGCCTCACCGCCCTCCGCGAGTCTTTTAGCGTGCAAGCTTTTGCAATGCGGGTCGAACACGCAGAAACATGACGTAGAGCCGCTCAAGAATCCACAGCGCCGGCCCGCCTCTAGCGAGCAACCCAAACGGACGGAGCAGTGGGATGCTTCTCCACATTGCAGCGAACGCCGCAGCACCAGAAAGAAGCGGACCATCCTCCTCCCTGGCATGGAACCTCGCCAGGAGTTCGGCGCGATCAAGCGGGCAATCGCCTTCTCCGCTTGCCACGTCCACGAACTGAATCGCGCCGCGCGAATCGAGACGCCTGATCAATGAAATCTCACGCCGGCAAAGCGGACATCCCCCGTCGAACCACACCGTAAGTCTAGGCCTTGTCATTGCCCGTAGATGGTGCGCACCAACCGACAACGCAATCTTTTTTGAATACCCGGGTCACTATCATGGTCATCAGACGTGTCGCGGTTGTCGGAGCAGGCATCGCTGGCCTTGCCTGCGCAAGACGGCTCGTCGCGTCCGGGCATGACGTGAAAATCTTCGACAAAGGTCGGGGCGTTGGCGGCAGAGCGGCCACGCGGCGCATTCAGGTGGGTGAATCAGATCTACGCTTCGATCATGGAGCGCAATACTTCACAGCCAGAGATCTGGCCTTTCGCTCCGAGGTGGATCGCCTTGTCGCAGCAGGGGCTGTCGCGCGTTACCCAAACAGCATCATTAGCATCACCGATACAACGCGCACGCTTTTCCCTGATGAGCCACGCTTCGTCGGCGCGCCAGGCATGAACGCGATGGCGAAAGCACTGGCGGACGGGCTCGACGTCGAGACCTCCTGTCACATCAGGGAATGCATGCGGGACGCAGAGGGATGGGCGCTCGCCCTTTCAGACGGGGTCCGAACGGGCTCTTTTGATAACGTCGTGATCGCAGTGCCAGCAGAACAGGCAGCAGAACTGCTTTTGCCGATCGCGCCATCGTTGGCGCAGGAGGCGCAGGCTGCCCGCACATCACCGTGCTGGGCAGCCATGCTCGTGTTCCCGGCGCCTGTTCGGGTTGACTTCGAAGCAGCGCGTGTGGGCGGCTCATCCCCGCTTGCGTGGGGGGCTCAGATAAAAGGAAATGGCAGCGCGTATTCCTGTTGGGTACTTCACGCAAAGACGGATTGGTCGGACGCAAACATCAACCAGTCTGCCGAGTGGATAGCAGATGAACTCGCGCGGGAATTTTCAGAGCTCGCACACATCGATGTGCAACCCCTGCACGCGTCTGCACATCGGTGGCGTTATGCTCAGGTACAGATTTCTGCCGGGACACCTTTTGCGTGGGACGCGGGGTTAGGAATTGGAGTATGCGGCGACTGGCGTTTAGGCCCGCGCCTAGAGCTCGCCTGGCAGTCGGGCGATGCCCTCGGTTCCGCGATTGCAAAATCTGCTGCGCGCCCGCGCCAATAGCCACGGCCTTCGCAGAGACTGGATTTACGATGACTGCGCACATCGGCAGAACACCACATGTCGATCAGTCCAAAACTCGTCTTGGCAGCGATACCAGCTCAGTAGACGAGGCCATGGGTCGAGAACGGAGAGCTGTCCGATCCAGGCCGGAAGAACCCAATCAGATTTCCGTCCGGATCACGCCCAAACGCGATCTGCCCGCCGTCCATCGGTGATGGCGCTGCGACCTGAATACCGCCCGCATCCTGAAGTCTCCTCAGCGCCACAGCGGGATCAGATACGTCGAAGACGATCATGTTGTGACCGAACGCCTCAAGCGGCCGAGCCTTGGTCGCGGGTGTCGGCGCAGGATTGAGGTACTCCCATATCTCAAGCTCAAGGTTGCCGACCTGAAACCACGCAACATCCAGCTTCAGGTCATCAATGCCAGAAGTGATATCGAGCGTCTTGTTGACAAGATTCGATCTGCGCTCACGCGGAGCCTTGCCAAGAATTGCGGCGTAGAAAGCAACGGTGCGGTCGATATCCATCGAAGCGATTGCGACGTGCCGCATGCGATGAACAAATGGCAGGTTGTCGAGCAACAACTGCTCGATCTCTATCATCGTACCGTCCGCGTCGCGGAGATAGGCATACTTTACGGGGACGTCGGGCCTCAGCTGCACGAGGTCACCCGTACGCGAGAGTGGCTTCGCTCCTGCGGCGACAAACCTCGGGAAGATTGGTTTGCTGTCAGGCGACTGGAAGCAAACATGCGTAATGCCTGGCCCCTGCACTGGGACGATCCCTGCAACGCGCGACGCCGCAGAGGGTTTGTCGAATTGCATTAGTCGGACCTGGCCGCTGTTGCTCCGCAACGTCCTCGTTCTTGCTCCGACTTTTTTGCCTGCGACCCGATCCAGCGCAGCACCGCGCAGATCGCTTCGGTCAACCTCAATCAATCCGCCAGCGCCTGCGAAATAGGCCGCCGTCCGGTCGACGTCGCTCACTGAGATGCCGATATAGCTGATGCCGCGAACGACAGGGCCAGTGTCTGCCGGCGTGGCATCAGGAGCAGTGCTAGAACAGCTACCTGTGATCACAGCTGCAAAGGCGATGAGCGCGCCGAGCGCTCCGCGTCGACTGAAAATCATTGGTCTACCTTCCCTTCTTCTCGCGACCACGTGGCAGACGCCGGGCAGGAAACAGGCACAACGAGCAGGCTTGTCAGACGAGTAAATGCCCTATTAGACTAATCGTCAATAGCGACGACCCCTCGCCGCGCTCTCGAGACCCGACCGATGCCCTCGCAGCGTCAGCCCAAGACACGCACGCGAATGGCGCCCGAAGAGCGGCGCGGGCAGATCCTTGAATGTGCAGCGCGCCTGATCACGTCTGAAGGCCTCGACGTCCTGAGCATGGAGCGTGTTGCAGACGAGGCTGGCGTCTCGAAGGCGCTGATTTACGCTTACTTTGAAAGCCGGAAGGGCTTGCTCGCACACCTTCTGGAAGCCGATCTGAACCGGATTCAGGCAGAACAGGCACGCGCCGCGCAGGGCGCCCAGACATTCCCTGAGCTGGTGAAGGCGACCACACATATCGCCCTTTCCGAAATCGAGCGGCGCGGGCCGCTTCTACGCCGTCTTCTGAATGAACCAAGCCTGACTGGCGCTGTTGGACTGGTCCGGATGCGAGGGCATGACGCAAACGCAAAGTACCTGGCCCGACGCATTCAGCGTGAGTTTGACATCACCTACGGCCAGGCCTTGAAGCTTACCGAAATCGGACTCGGGCTGACGATTGCAGCGGGTGAACTGATCCAGCGTGGCGGCGCACTGAGGGAAGACATCGAGGAGACGACCTGCGCCATGATCGTCGGAGCGGTCCGCGCTGGCGCCGAAAAGATTCGCGCCCGAAGATAGAGCAGGCGCCTCTCACTCAAACACCTTTCGGGATAGTCGAGGGAACAACACCATGGATCTGGGTCTGAAGGGCAAGCGGGCGATCGTTACCGGCGCCACGAGAGGGATCGGCCGGGCCATCGCGCACAGTCTGGCAAACGAAGGAGCCGACGTCGCAATTTGCGCGCGGACTGAGTCAGGGGTCGCCGATACCGTGAATTCGTTGCGCGCGCTGGGCGTGCGCGCCTTCGGGGCCGCGCTCGATGTGCGCGACCGGGACGCCTTCATCAGCTGGCACGCTGCCGCCTCAGCGGAGTTAGGCGGCATCGATATCGCGATCTCGAACGTGTCTACGCGCCCCACCCTCTCGGGCGAAGAGGGATGGCGGGAGGCGTTCGACACGGACTTTCTTCAGCACATACGCTTTGCGGAGCTTTCACTGCCGCTGCTCGCAGCGGGGAGAGATGCGTCTCTGCTGTTCGTTTCGTCGATTGCTGCGACACTGATGGTGCTGCCACCCGGCGAGAGCGCCTACGGCACAATGAAAGCGGCGCTGATCTCCTATATGGGCCAGCTCGCAGCGAAGTATGGCCCCGCCGGCATCCGTGTAAACGCCGTCTCGCCGGGGCCGATCTTCTTCGAGGGCGGCGTGTGGGATCAGATCCGCAAGCACCAGCCGGACCTATTCAACCGCGCCGCCCAGATGAGCGCGCTGGGGCGCCACGGCCGGCCTGAGGAAGTCGCCGACGCGATCACTTTCCTTGTCAGCCCGCGAGCGAGCTTCGTCACCGGCGCGAACCTCCGGATTGATGGCGCGATGGTCAAGACGGTGAACCACTAGGCAAGCGGCACAGTGAAGTTCAGTCCCCGGGGCAATCCTGAAGGCTAAAACATGATATGGCATCAGCGCGGTGAGGTTTTTGCAGAGAGCGAACGACAGCCTCGCCGCTGGCGGATGCGTGCATCCGTGTGGGCGCTGCCAGCATTGCTGGCCGCATGCATGCAGCAACCACAGCCCGCGACTGTTGCAACGGCTGCAATGCCGACAGCGTCTGGCGCCGCCATTTACGAACGGGCCTGCGCGACCTGTCACGATGGCGGAGCCATCCAGGCGCCCCGGCGCGAGTCGCTGGCCGCGCTAAGTAGCGAGCGCATTCTCGCGGCCATGACGACAGGGATCATGTCTGCGCAAGCCAGCAGCCTTTCGTCAGAGGAAAAAGAGATACTGGCCGCGTATCTCTCCGCTCCCAAAACGCAGGCAGGCGCTCCAGCAAGCCGCTGTATGTCAACACCTACGAAGGCACCTGCGCCGGGCAAGGTCTTCGACTGGGGGATGCGCCTGGAGAACTGGCGCGCTGTGGGCAAGGACCAGACCTCAGTCAGCGCTGAAAACACCAGCGACCTGAAGCTGGCATGGGTCTTCGCGTTCCCCGGCTCGACGCGCTCGCGCGTGCAGCCGACGGTCGCGGGCGATGTCCTGTTCACTGCTGACCAGTTCGGAACCGTTTACGCACTGGACGCAGCAACGGGCTGCACCCGCTGGACGGTTCAGTCGGACAAGGAAATCCGTTCGCCACTCATTGTTGGCACAAATGCAGCTGGCGAACCGGATGCACTCTACTTCGGTGACATTGCTGGCCAGGTTCACGCAATCAACCTTGCCACACGACGGATTGCCTGGACCGTGCGGCCTGACACGCACGCTCAGGCAACGATCACCGGCGCAATGCGCCTTCACGAAGGGCGCCTCTATGTGCCGATCTCGTCCCTTGAGGTTGTTGCAGCGATGGATGGCGCCTACGCCTGCTGCACGTTCCGTGGCGCGGTGGCGGCGCTGGACGCGAAGACGGGGGCGACCGTCTGGAAAACGTACACCATTGCCGAGGAACCCAAGGTTCAAGGAACCAATCGTGCGGGCGCAAATCAGGTCGGCCCCTCTGGCGCGCCAGTATGGTCGACACCAACAATCGATGAGAAGCGCGGTCGCCTGTATATCGGCACAGGCGAGAACTACTCCCACCCAGCCACGACCACGAGCGACGCGATCATGGCGCTCGACCTTGCCTCTGGACAGATCGTCTGGAAATTCCAGGCGACGGAGAACGACATCTGGAACGCTGCGTGCCCGTCAGGTCCCAACTGTCCGGTGAACACCGGACCGGACTACGATTTCGGCGCCGCGCCGATCCTCGTGGAATTGGCCGACGGTCGCGCCATCGTTCTTGCAGGCCAGAAGTCGGGCGATGTCTATGGTCTCGACCCTGACAAGGGTGGCGCTGTCGTCTGGAAGACGAAACCCGGGCGGGGCGGAATCATGGGTGGTGTTCACTGGGGCATGGCTACGGATGGCAAGACGCTGTTCGTGCCGATCTCGGATCTCTCGGTTTATCCGAAAGACGCTCACTTGCCCGCTCAGTCCGGGATGCACGCGCTCGATATCGCAACGGGGAAAGCCCTGTGGTCGACTGTCCTGCCGAACGTTTGCAACGGAGCAAAATGGCGCTGTTCGCCCGGTGTGTCCGCCGCTGCGACCTTCGCCCCGGGAGTGGTGTTTGGCGGCTCGCTTGATGGCACGCTGCGCGCATTCTCTGCGCGCGGTGGCGAAGTTCTCTGGACCTTTGACACCAACCGACAATTCGAAGCCGTGAACGGCATTACGGGCAGCGGCGGATCCATCGACTCGAGCGGCCCGGTCGTTGCGGGCAAGTTTGTCTATGCCACCTCTGGATATGACAAGTTTGGTCAGAAGGGCGGCAATCTTCTGCTCGCCTTCAATGTGGGCGACTGACGCCAGCTAGCTTGCTCATGCCCCTAGTGGGCCATGATCCAGGCGCGGCAGAACATGTCTGGCGACCAGGTCAGCTTCCGCTGCATGCGGGTAGCCGGACAGGATGAATGCATCGATGCCGATAGCGCGATAGGCGTTGAGTTTCGCAACAACCTGATCGGGATCGCCGACGATCGCAGCGCCGCAACCCGAGCGGGCCCTGCCAATGCCCGTCCAGAGATTGTCCTCGGCATACCCATCGGCACTAGCCATATCCCGCAGCTCCGCTTGACGGCGCACGCCATAGGAACCGCTATCGAGGGATCGCTCCCGAATCCTGGCGCCTTCAGCGTCATCGAGCCGGCTCAGCAGTCGCTCTGCGGCGAGCCGCGCTTCAGCTTCGCTCTCCCGAACAACGACGTGCACGCGATATCCGAATTTGAGCTTTCGGCCCCGCTTCTCCGCGCGCGCCGACAGGTCCGACACAATCCCGCGGACAACATCCATACGGTCCGGCCACATCAGGTAGACATCCGCCGCCTCGGCCGCCGCCTCTCGCGCGTCCTCGGACAGACCGCCAAAGTAGAAGGGCGGACGGCGGGCGGAGCCCTGCAACAGTCGGGGCGGGTCAAGCTTGAAGCGGTAGAACTCGCCATCAATATCGACCGGCTCTCCGCTCATCAGCGCCGCAAGAATATGCATGACCTCAACTGTGCGGCGATACCGGGGCGCGCTCGCGAGTGCCTCGCCGGGAAGATCGCTTGAGATGATGTTGATCGTCAGCCGACCATCCAGCATCTGGTTCAGGCTTGCCAGTTGACGAGCCAATTGCGGTGGCCACATCTCGCCGCAGCGGATTGCCGCCAGCAGCCGCATGCGCCTCAGCATGGGCGCCAGGCCTGCCGCGAAGGCTATCGAATCGATGCCGAGCGCATAGCCCGATGGCAGAAGCAAGTTGTCGAAGCCGCCCGCCTCGGCTGCGAGTGCGATTGTCCGGCAGTGTTCGAAGCTTGATATAAGCTTGGGATCGGGCACTCCCAGAAGCTCATAATCATCATCGCATAGCGCGCTAAACCATGAGACTTCGCAAGGCGCGGGAGCTTCAGTCATGGCAGCTTCTCTCCTCGCGACTCAACGAGCACCGAATACCATTCAGCGCGGCTGAAGCTAACTCTGAGCGCGTCGCGCGCCTCACGAATGTGCGCCGGCGACTGTGATCCGACTATGGGAATTGGATGCGCCGGATGCGCCATCACCCAGGCCAGAGCGGCAGCACTCGTTGAAACGCCAGCTCGCTCAGCGACCCGAGCAAGCACGGACGCGACCCCAACAGTTCTGCTGGAAGTATCAGTCAGCAGTCGGCCACCGCCGAGCGGCGACCAGGCCAGCACAACAAGGTCGCGCTCCATCGCCTGATCGAGTACGCCATCCGAAAGAGCATTGATGGCCAGTGGGGACAATTCGGGCTGCGTGCAGACAAGAGGGAAAGGCATATGCGCCATCAGCGCTGCCGCCTGGGAAGCAGAATGATTGGATACTCCCGCTTCCCGAATCTTCCCAGCCTGACGCAAACGATCCAGCGCGCCGGCGACCTCCGCGGGATGGGCGAGCGAATCCGGGCGGTGGATCTGGTAGAGATCGATGGTCTCCACGTTCAGTCGTTTGAGCGACGCCTCACAGGCCTTGATCAGATACGCCGCGCTGGAATTATAGGGCGTTCCCATCTCGATGCCCCCCTTGGTGGCGAGCACAAACCGGTCGCGCAGATATGGCGCGTCGGCCAGGACGCGTCCAAGCAGTTGTTCAGCTGCGCCGAACGCCTCGCCGTTGTCTGGACCGTAGATGTCGGCGGTATCGAACAGGTCCAGCCCCGCCTCAAGCGCGGCCTCGGCACGTTCGCGTGCCGCAGGGACATCCTGCCCCTTGAAGCGCCACATGCCCCACGCAATCGGCGGCACGGAGAGCCCGCCCTTGCCCAGTGGACGACGAGCGTGGGAAGTAGCCAGCATCGCTTCACTCACGTCCTGCATCCAGTGTACACGATAGAGGCTTTTTCTGCATGACTGCTCTTCGCTTCGGGATTGTTGGCGCTGGCATGATGGCGAGGGAGCATATTCGTAATCTGAAGCTTGTCGATGACGTGCGCGTCGCAGCGCTCGCTGATCCTGTCCAAAGTTCACTGGACGCCAGCATTACGGAGATCGGTCACGAAACCCCAACCTTTGCTGACGCCGCAGCGATGATGAGCGGCGCCACGCTTGATGCCGTCATCGTCTGTTCTCCGAATTTCACCCACCGCGCGGTGCTTGAGCCGCTGCTTGACGCTGGCTGTCATATCCTCTGCGAAAAGCCTCTCTGCACAACACTCGCGGACGCGCGCTGGGTTGTTGAACGGGCCGCCAAAAGTCGCTCCGTTTTCTGGACCGCCATGGAATACCGGTTCATGCCCCCGGTGAAGGCATTCATCGAGGATATCCATGCCGGGTCAATCGGACGGCTGGTGATGCTTTCAATCCGTGAGCACCGCTTTCCTTTCCTGGTGAAAGTGGGCGACTGGAACCGGTTCAATCGCAACACAGGCGGAACCATGGTGGAGAAGTGCTGTCACTTCTTCGACCTCATGCGTACGATCGTACGTTCAGAGCCGGTCAGCGTTTTCTGTTCGGGGGGGATGGACGTGAACCACATCGACGAGCGCTATGACGGCGAGCGTCCGGACATCATCGACAACAGCTTTACCGTGATCACGTTCGCCAATGGCGTACGGGCAATGCTTGATCTGTCGATGTTCGCGGAAGGATCGGAAGAGCAAGAGGCTTTGACGGCGGTCGGCGATGCAGCGAAGCTGGAAGCGTTCATTCCGTCGGGTGATCTCGTGCATTCCCCGCGAACAGGCTACGGCCAGCCAAAACGCGTGACCCGGCGACACGTCGATGTCGATGAGGCGGCGCTCGCCGCAGGAACCCACCATGGCTCTGTCTACTATCAGTTACTCGCCTTTCTCGATGCAATCCGCAATCGCGGTCCCGTCATGGTGACAGCTGACGACGGCCTCCGAGCCGTCGCTGTTGGCGTCGCCGCAGAGCTGAGCATTCGCGAGAAGCGTGTTGTGACGATGGCCGAGCTAGGCTTTGCGCAACCGACATGACGGTCGGATTGCCCAAGAGAGTCTGAGTTAGGGTCGAGATCAGTCGACAAAACGTGCGGGGATCGCGATGCAGACGCCGATAGCAGACATGGAAAACTCGGGGGATCGCCTTCGCTGGATCGCGTTGATCCTGGTCTTCGGCGCGGCCATGATCAACTATATTGACCGTCAGGCCATCGCGCTGCTCAAGCCAACGCTTGAGGTCGAGTTTGGCTGGAGCGATCTTGATTACGCTCACATCGTATCGGGCTTCCAACTCGCCACGGCGGCATCAATGCTAGCGGCAGGCTGGTTCGTGGATCGGCTCGGCCTTCGAGTTGGCTACGCGATTGGTGTCAGCGCCTGGAGCCTTGCAGGCATTGCGCATGCGCTGGTGACCTCCGTGGCAGGATTCGTCGGCGTTCGCATCGCGCTGGGCGTTGCCGAAGCCGTCAACACGCCGGCCGCAGTCAAGACAGTTGCGACCTGGTTTCGTGGCAGTGATCGCTCGGTTGCGCTTGGAATCATGAACATGGCGCCAAACATCGGCGCAGTTGCAACGCCACTCATCGTTCCTGCGCTAGCGGTTGCGCTTGGTTGGCAAATGGCCTTCGTGGCGACGGGTGCGTTGGGGTTTATCTGGCTCGTGGCATGGCTTCTTCTGCCCCGCCCTGTCCAAGTTGCAGGGACGCACATTGAGACTGAGGCACGATCGCCAACGGGCATCCGTAGTCTGCGCAGCATACTGACCAACCGAAATGCGTGGGCTTTCGCGATCGCGAAGCTGTTGACGGATTTCGTGTGGGCGTTCCTTCTGTTCTGGGGACCCGACCTCTTCAACAAGCGCTATGGGCTCGACACAGCGAGCCTCGCCCTCCCCGTAGCCGCGATCTTCATGATGGCGGCTGCGGGCTCCATCTTCGGGGGATGGCTTTCCAGTCACTTGTTGCGCTCCGGGCGCAGCCTGGACTTTGCACGCAAGACGCCCATGCTCATTTCCGCGATCGCGGCGTTGCCAGTCCCCCTCATGCTGCTGGCGCCAAACCTGTGGGTTGGAGTTGGGCTACTGGGCCTGACGTTGGCGGCGCATCAGTGCTTCTCTGCAAATCTCTTCGGACTTGCCACCGACCTGTTCCCGACACGCATGATCGGCGTGGTGATTGGGTTCGGCGCAACATTCGGCAATCTGAGCGGTCTGGCGATGCTGGAGCTGACGGGCTTCGTATTGGATAGCACCGGGTCGTATCTGCCAATGCTGCTCCTGTGCGCAGGCGGATACGCGAGCGCCTTGCTCGCTATTGTGCTGATAGTTCCAAACATCGACCGGGCCCGACCCCATGAACCGCCCGGAGAATGACGCGCACCTGGCGCGTCAGGATCGGTGCGGTCATGGCGCGTCCGCAAACGCGCTAGGCGGACTATAACATGTCGACTACGGTTAGTGATCGGGTAGTTGCGGAGGGATTAGGCTTGCAGAACAGTGTCATACAGTGGGCCGTTTTCATCGGCTTGACGCTTGCCATGGCTCTCGTAACGGCATGGCAAGTGCGCCGCATGGGTGGCCGCTCGTCCGACTCAAATCGCGAGTTCTTTCTTGCCGGTGGAAACCTGACGTGGCCGTTCGTGGCAGGCTCTATAACGCTCACCAATCTCTCAACAGATCAGCTCGTAGGAATGAACGGCAACCAGATGTTGCTGCTCGCCTGGTGGGAGCTGTCGGCGATCGCCGGGCTTCTGATGCTCTGTTTCATCTTCCTGCCGATCTACTACCGCAACAACTGCACCACCACGACGGAGCTGCTGGAACGCAAGTACGGCTCGAAGTATCTTCGCGCGAGCGTTTCCATTCTTTTTCTGCTCGGCAACGTTTTCATCTACCTGCCGATAATGCTCTACACGAGCTCCCTGTTCCTGAAGACGCTCCTCGGCATTGACGTTCCGCTCGTCGTGATCGCGGGGGTCCTTGCAGTTATTGGCGCGGGTTATGCGATTTCCGGCGGACTGCGCGCGGTTGCAGTCTACGACACCATTTCGGGCGTCGGGGTGCTCGGATTAGCTGCACTCGTCGTCGTGCTTTCGCTTGCCGCCATAAATTTTGATTTTTCCGGTATCCCCATGGAACGACTTTCCATGATTGGCGACGAATCATCCCCGATACCCTGGCCCACGCTGCTGACCGGCATGATCTTCATTCAGATGTTCTACTGGAGCACGAACCAGACCATCACGCAGCGGGCGATGGCTTCCCCTTCCCTTCGTGAGGGGCAGAAAGGCGTACTCGCTGCAACGGTGATCCGCATCATCTTCATACCGGCGATCGTGGTCGTGCCCGGTGTTGTCGCTTTCAAACTTCTGGGACCGCTCGGCGACCAGACCTACAGCCGGATCGTGGACGCCGTTCTGCCGGGATGGCTGTCGGGAGCGTTCGCGGCGTTCATGGCAGCAGCGGTGCTGACCAGCTACACTTCCGTCTTGAATTCATCGGTCACCCTGTACGTTTGCGATCTGCATGAGAAATTTCTCAAGTCGACGCCGAACGTAGCGCGACTGAACACGGTGATCTCTCTTGTCTTCATGGTGCTGTCGATCCTGCTGGTGCCCGTTTATTCTGGCGCAGCTTCAATCATAAACCTCGTCCAGCAACTCAACGGCCTGCTATCGATGCCGATCCTGTCCGCGTTCATTCTTGGACTTGCTTTCGGCAATGTCGACGCTCGAGCGGCCATGGCGTCGCTTGTGTTCGGCACCAGCCTCTATGCCTACTTCACGTTTGTCTGGACGCCGATCCACTACATCCATCTGATGGTGATTACGCTGTTTGCGTGCATCGGATTTGGACTGTTGGTGAATGCCATCATCTTTCGGCGCGTGGCGACATTGCCATTCCTGAAGCGCAAGGCCGCTGCCGGCGTCTAGAGCCATTCGGTCTTAACGGCCGGAGTTACATTGAGGTGAAGGCATGCGCTTAGGCTCGCTCCTGGGGCCAGGATGCACACGCCGCTTGTGGCCGGATCGCGGTTGAAGGCGTCCGGAATCGCGCTTTGCGGCTCGACACAGAAGCGGTCTCCATCGACGGGCGAATAGATTTGCAGATAGGGTAACGCTGGTTGGGTGCGCATCGTCAGGGTGTGCGTCGGCCAGTCAATGACGACAACGCCGTCCCAGCCGACGAAGCAGTTATCGAGCGGCTCATCAGCTATGATGAGGCCGGACCGCATATGCACGGCAACGCCTTCAAGACCCAAATGTGATGGAAGCCCCACGCGGTCAGTTACCCAACCATCGGAAGCCTGCGCCCTCACGAAGGCGCCACGCGTCGGAAAGTATGGGTGAAACCCGATCGCGGACGGCATCGGCTGGGTTCCAAGATTAGTCAGCCGCGCTTCGATGGCGAACCCATGCGGTTGGAGGATGAAGCGACGGGTGAACTTGAAAGGAAATGGCCATCCGGTTCCGCTTCCGCCATCCCAGGTGATGCCGAGTGTCACCTCGGTTTCGCTTCTGTCGGAAACCGACCAGGAACTGCGCCAGCCGATGCCGTGAAGGCCTTGCGGATCGTGCCCCGGCCCATCCGCCACGCAGATTTCGCGCCCCTGCCACGCAAACCTGCCATTGGCGATGCGATTCACCCATGGCGCCATTGGAAACTCGCCGAGATTTCGGGGATCCGCGTCATCGGCATCGACGCTGCGCTCGCGGAGCAGGATCTCGTGGCCCGCAAGAATGAGCCCTGAAATGCCGCCCCCAACATCGGGAGCCAGCGTCGCGATCGAGTTGCCTGCTTTCAGCGTTACGTGACTCATTGAAACCTCGACGCGGATCGTTTGATCCCTCAGTGTGTCAGTCTACGGGGAGTTTGCATGCCGCGCTATGAACGCATCGATGGGGGACAGACGACCTTCGCAATTGCAACGGACGAAAGTGGCGCGCCGCGACTACTGCATTTCGGGAGACGTCTCCCCGACGACCTGGACCTGCGTGAGATAGACGCTGCGAGCCGCATCGGGCCAAGAGAATCGACACCTGATGTTCCGATCCAGCCGTCACTTTATCCTGCTGCCGGGATGGGCTGGTTCGGAGAGCCAGCGATTTCCGGCGTGCACGACGGCGGCGATGGCGCGATCTCCTGGTCGGCGACGACCATAGAGCGGCGCGACCACGCGCTCGTCATCCGGATCGTGGATCAGCGCATATTGCTCCGCGTCGAGCTTAGCTATGCAATTGACCCCGACACAGGTGTGCTCGCTTCCAGCGCAGCGATACGCAATGACAACGACAAGGTGTTTCGGTTGCAGCAGGCCGATTCGTTCTGCCTGCCGCTGCCATCCTGGGCTACCGACATTCTTGGCATGTCGGGTGATTGGTCACGCGAGGGTCAGCCATCGCGTTTGGCGCTCTCGTCCGGCGCATGGTCTCAGACCAACCGGACCGGCCGGACTGGCTTTCCGGGTTCAACCTTTGCGGTACTGGACCCGAGCGCTGGCGATCACATCGGTCGCGTCCTTGCCGTCCATCTGGCTTGGAGCGGCAACCATCGTCTCCTGGTTGAAACGCTGCCGAGCGGACAGCGGATGGCAAATGCCGGCATTTGTCTAGCTTCCGGCGAAGTAGAACTGGCGCCGGGAGGCGTCTTCGAAACGCCGACAGCCTACGCCTGCTTTTCGGACCACGGATTGAACGGTGTTTCCGATGCATTTCATTCCTTTGTCCGGACGCGCATTCTCCCGCAGCAAATGGGCAGTGTGCGCCGTGTCCATTTCAACTCGTGGGAAGCCGCCTACTTCTCGTTCGATGAGACGTCGCTCAAGGAACTCGCCAGTGCGGCTGCGGACATCGGGATAGAACGGTTTGTGGTCGACGACGGTTGGTTTGCCGGGCGCCGTGACGACACGTCCTCGCTGGGGGACTGGCGCGTTGACCGGGAGCGGTTCGCCAACGGGCTCGCTCCGCTGACTGAGCATGTGCACCAGCTTGGGATGGACCTCGGCATCTGGGTCGAACCCGAGATGGTGAACCCGGACAGCGACCTTTATCGCGAGCATCCTGACTGGTGTGTACACGCTCGCAATGCTGACAGGCCGACAATGCGGAACCAGCTTTGGCTGGATATGTCGCGAAACGACGTTCGTGACCACCTGTTCGAACAGCTCGATCGCCTATTGTCGGAAAACGACATCGCCTACCTGAAATGGGACTGCAATCGCTTCCTCTTTCCCGCTGTGAGCGCAGGCTTTCCGGCCGCCGCTGATGTCACCCGCGGCACATACGCGCTGATGGACCGTCTGCGTGCAGCGCATCCGAACGTCGAGATCGAATCCTGCGCCAGCGGCGGGGCGCGCATTGACCTCGAGATCCTGAAACGTGCAATGCGCGTCTGGCCCAGCGATTCAACCGATGCGATCGAGCGCGTGCGGATACAGCGCTGGGCAAATCTGATCCTGCCGCTTGAGACGATTGGCGCGCATGTCGGGCCCAGCCCCAACCCGATCACGGGAAGAGAGCTGCCTATGGCGTTTCGCGCCAGGGTCGCGATGTTCGGACACCTCGGCGTCGAGATGGATCCACGCAAGCTGAATGCAAAAGACCGTGAAACTCTCGCGATCCATATCGCGCTCTACAAACGGTTTCGCGGTTTGCTGCATTCCGGGCGCCTCTTGAGGTGGCGCTCAGACGATGGCGCCGATGCGGCAATCTGTGTCTCGAAAAATGCTGATGAAGCCCTGGCTCTGGTCTGTCGCACAGACGTGGCCCGTCACGCCCAGGCTGCGCCGATCCGCTTTCCCGGCCTTGATCACACCGCAAGTTATCGCATCACCCTGCCAGAACCATGGCCCGAGATCGCAAAGCGGCGCCTACACGACGCAGAAGCTTGGGTCGCCGGCCGCACATTCTCAGCCCGCGTTCTTGAGGAGACGGGTCTCAGCTTGCCTCTCGCGGATCCTCAGACGGCATGGCTTATCCACCTTGTGCGAATCTGACGGCTACGCTTCGCGCCACGCAGCCACGCCCGCCGGGGGAAGCAGGAGACCGCCCAGAATGAACTGGATGGTCGCCGCAGCGGGCAGGCACGATGAGAGATCAATCGTCTCTGGACCATAGTTGATTGCGAACACGATCTCTCCCCGCCTTCTGATCCTGATATCGTCGGGAAGGTTCATGAGCGAAATCCCAGCGCTCTGCGCAGTGGCCGTCACAACAGCATCCAGCAGATCCGCGCTCGGCCAAGCCCCGAGATACTGAAACTTGCCATGGCGGTACCAGAAACCCTGCCCTGACGCGGTTCTTGCGAGTGGCGCCAGGTCGGTCACGACGTGCTCAAGCCATCTCGAAACACCAAAATCGCCCGCCTCGACCCAGCCGGGTCTCAGGCTTTCGACACGGGCAACGCGAAGCGGCATGATCTCCTGCAGCGGCCCGGGCGGCATGCTTTCCGGGATCTGTAGATCGGCGGTCTTCGAGCCTGTCCTTGGCCCGATCACGATTTGCGCGTCGCACGTCGACAGACGTTCAATCAGGCTACTGTCCAGAATGGGCAAACTCGGCACGACAACCAGACGGTAACCATCGAGCGACGCGTCAGGCGACAGCACATCGACATTCAAACCGCCGCGTCGCAAGGCTGCGTAGAATTCCAGGACAAGATGGAAGTAGTCGAAATCAGCACCTTGCGGCTGAATGTCCAGCAACCACTTTGTCGTGTAGTCAAACAGCAGCGCGACGGATGCTCTCGATGTCTCTGCGCCCGCCAACCCATCTGCCTCGCGCGCGACTTGCCGCGCTTCGGCGGCGCCGGCGGCCTCGCGATTGTCCGGAGTGTGAAGCCCCGCGTGCATCTGCTCCTGGGCAAATGGCGCTTGGCGCCACCGAAAATAAGAGACCACTTCAGCGCCATGGGCGAACGCCTCCCATGTCCATGCGCGCACCATGCCCGGCAGGGGCGCAGGATTCCATGGCGCCCAGTTCACGGGGCCGGGCTGTTGTTCCATGACCCACCAGCGCCCGCGCCCCACCCCTCGATAGAGATCGTGATGGAAGGCGGTGAAGTCTGGATGGCCTTGCCTGAGATAGCGCGCTTTCACATCGGCCTGCCAGGGCCCCTGCTCCAGAAAGCCGAGCGGATAGGAATCCCAGGACGCCGCATCAAGGTCCTTGCCTATGTCGAAGTGGTCGAAGGACGTCGATACCCCCATGAAGTTGTGAAGGATATCGCGTCCAGGGGAGAGCTCGCGAATGATATCGGTCTGCTGGCGATTGAACCGGACCACTTGATCTGAACTGAACCGCCGGTAGTCGAGCCGATGCGAGGGGTTGGCTTCCGTGACCGTCTGGAAAGGTGGATCGACCTCGTCGAACGAGCGGTATTCCTGACTCCAGAAAACGGCGCCCCAGGCGCGGTTCAAATTTGCGACGTCGCCGTACTTGTCCTTCAACCAGCTTCTGAAAGCCACGCGTGCATTCTCCGAAAAGGAAAGCGTGGTATCATGGCAGTCATACTCATTGTCAGTCTGCCAGGCAGCAACTGCGGCGTGCTTCCCGTAGCGCCCCGCGACCTCCCGCGTAATTCGAGCAGACTGCAGCAAGTAGCTCTCGCTGGAGAAACAGTAGTGACGACGGGATCCGAAACGCCGGAGCGCGCCGCGTGAGTCAACAGCCAGCATGTCCGGGCTTGCATCCACCAACCATTTGGGAGGCGTCGCAGTCGGCGTGCACATGACGATTTTCAGGCCCGCTGCACCAAGGGTTTCGACGGCCCGATCCAGCCATGGCCAATCAAATCTGCCCGGATCAGGCTCAATCCGGCTCCAGGCGAACTCCCCGATGCGCACCCACGTCAGACCGAGATCCGCCATCCGCCTCGCGTCGTCGGCCCACATCTCCTCCGGCCAATGCTCCGGATAGTAGCAGACCCCCAGTTTCATCACCGCTCACCTTCCAACACGCGCTCACTCGTACTAGTGCAATCGATCAGTAGCAGCCAGATCGGGGCTGGCGGAAGCAGGTTCACGCATGATCGCGCCGATCGAGGACGTTGTCGTTCAGGCCTTCACTTCACGTTTTGGCGGGCGCCCGCGCGTCTTCGCGGCGCCGGGCCGCATCAACATCATCGGCGAACATACTGACTATTCCGAGGGATTGGTCATGCCAGCGGCGATAGATCGCCGCTGCATCGTCGCAATGGCCAGGAACGGAAGCGACATCATCCGCGCCCT
>CALRWU020000010.1:0-18658 GCA_943371945.1 Azorhizobium sp. AG788 | reverse complement strand
AACACAGGTTGCAGCGACGACCCCGTCGGTGGAAGCCCAGCCGGTCTCCATGGCGGCGGCAACACCCGCGACGGCTGCGGACATGTCCGGCATGGATCATTCGGCCCACGCCATGGCGCCCGCCGAGGCCGCCAATCCCGGCGTGGCCCCAGCGCCGGCTCCTGTCGTCGCGCCGGTCGAGGACAAACAGCCCGTGAACGCCGCAGCGGTGACTGGCCACACGCTCCCGATCAACAAGATCAAGAACTTCAAGCTCGCCGACCAGAACGGCAAGGCTTACGAACTGTACAAGATGACGGACGCCAAGGCGATCGTGCTGACCATGCACACCAAGGGGTGCCCCATCGGCCAACAGCTCCAGCCCGACTTCAAGGACATGCAGGCCAAGTATGAGTCCAAGGGCGTAAAGTTCCTGATGCTGAACTCCAACCTTTACGACACGCCAGCAGCGATCGCGGAAGAAGTGAAAAGCTTCGGATCGACCATTCCCGTGCTGAAGGACACCGACCAGTCGGTGGGCGAGCCTCTGGGCGTAGAGCGTGCGACCGAGACTCTGGTGATCCAGCCGGGCACGTGGAAGATTCTCTATCAGGGCCCAATCAACGACCGCGTCACGTATGGCCGCGCTCGTGCCCGGGCGGAGCATCAGTATGCTGGCGACGTGCTGGACGCGATGCTGACCGGTAAGTCGGTGACACCGTCCTACATCGCGCCGGAAGGCTGCATCCTGGTGTTCGACAACCGCAAGAGCTAGGCGCGAGCGGGCCGCAACTCAGGGTTGTCCCGTATTCACTGAGCCGCGCACCACGGCATACGTGGGCGCATGGCGCGTCCCGGACTGCTGACTTTAGGCATCACGCTCGCCGTTGTGGGCGCAGGGCTTGGCGCGGGCCTGTGGCTGGCCGATCAAGCCGCATTCGTGATCACCAGCGACGCACGCGTGAGAGCGCGCATGGTGACGCTGTCCTCCGAGATCGCCGGCCAGATCATCGACATGCCCCTCAACGCCGGCGACCGGATCAGGCGCGGGGATGTGCTGGCGCGGTTAGACAATCAAAAAGCAAAACTGGCGCTCGGCGCGGCAACGCTCGAGCTCAAAGCTCTAGAGATCGAAATCGAGCGCGAAAAACTGGACGCCGCTATCAAGAGGGCGAGCAGCGGCGAGCGCATCGCATCACGGCGCGCGGCTGTGGATGCCGCGGCTGCCGACCTGGGTGCAGCAAAGGCGATGTTGACCCGCAGCGAGGCTGAGCACGCGCGCACGAAAACCCTGCACGCGTCGGGCCTGATCGCTCAGGCAGGGATGGAGCGATCCAACACAGCGCTGGAGGTTGCGCGACAGGACGCAGCGCGTGCGCTGGCGAAAATGTCAGATCGGCGCGCCGGTCTTGGCGAGGCGCTGGCGGAGAGCCGTGAAGCTGACCTTGCACAGCGCAACGCGGAAAGCATGGCTGCATCCGCCCGCGCGTTGCGCCAGAGGATCGGCCTGCTGAAAGTCGAACTGCACCAGCACGACGTGCTGAGCCCCCTTGATGGCGTCATCGACGAAGTATTCGCCGAGCCCGGCGAGCACGTGACCCCGGGAGCTCGACTCGCATTGGCGCACGACGAAGGGGCGATGTGGCTGGAAGCGCACATCAAGGAACCAGACCTGCCGCGCATAGCGACGGGCGCCGCCGTCGAAGTCCATCTCGATGCGGCGCGTGGGGCCTGCCACGGGACCGTCGAACGCATCGGCGCGTCGGCGATGGCGGAGTTCGCGCTGATCCCCAACGCCAACCCCGCCGGTGTCTTCACCAAGATCACCCAGCGTGTACCAGTTCGCATCCGCATGGTTGGTTGCAAGAACGCGCGCCCCGGCGCGATGGCGACCCTGCGCATCCGTGCGTCGTGATGCAGAGCGGCAATTGGTTACTCATCGGCATTCTCGCGCTCGGCTCAATCGGCACAATGACAGCGGCGACGATCGTCAACGTCGCGCTGCCGTCCGTGATCGGCGCGCTGGGCCTGAGCCAGGACGAGGCGCAATGGCTGTCGACGGCGTTCCTCGCGTCATCGACCGGCTTCATGTTGCTCAACACCTGGGCTGTCGCGCGGTTCGGCATGCGCGCAAGTTTTGCTGCTGCGATGGCAGCCTTCATAACTGGCAGCGTGTGTGGCGCGACGGCGCAGGATCTATGGTTGTTGATCACGGGGCGCATCCTTCAGGGCGCTGGCGCCGGCCTGATCCAGCCGATGGCGATGGTGCTGATCTATCAGCGCTTTCCGGAAGGCATGCGCGGCCTTGCGGTCGGCGTCTACTCGCTGGGCGTGATCGTCTCACCGGCCTTCGGGCCCGTGCTAGGCGGCTGGCTGATTGATGCATCCGACTGGCGCGTAGTGTTCGTTGCCACCACACCCCTGGCGTTCACGGCGATGCTGCTTGGTCTCTGGCGCTTGCCGCGTCGCTCTTATCCAACATTGAAACCCGAACTGGACTGGATCGGCCTTCTGCTGGTGATGACGGCGCTCGCCCTCGTGCTGCAGGGCCTTGCGCTGGGCTCACGCGAGGGCTGGGACGATGCGGGCGTACAAGCACGATTGTGGGGCGCGGGTGCGTTCACGATCGCCTTTCTTGCGTGGGAAGCGCGGCATCCCCATCCCGTGCTGAACCTGCGCCTGTTTGCACGGCCAGCCTTCTGCGCCGCCGCCGTCGTGATCTTCCTGACAGGCGCTGCAGTTTATGGATCAACCTGGCTTGCGCCGCTCTGCGTCCAGCTGGTTCAGAAGTATTCGCCGACCGGCGCCGGCGAGATGCTGCTGCCGGCGGGCGTCGTCATCGCGCTTTGCTTTCCACTCGCGGGTCGGCTCAGCGATCGTCTGGATGCACGCATCCTGCTCACAGTTGGCGCGCTGATCTTCGGTGCATCGATGCTGCTGATGGCGGACATCGGCGCACAAACCGAGGCAAGTGTGATCGCGACCGCGCTGGCGATGGGACGAGCGGGCGTCGGCCTCACCATGCCAGCCGCCAATGCCAGCGCCATGCGCCACGCTGGCGGCATGCTGGCATCGGCAGCCCCCGCCGCGACGTTCCTGACCCAGACGGGCGGTGCGCTCGGCGTGGCGTGTCTCTCAGCCCTGCTTCAGAATCGCAGCGCCTTTCACGCAGACGCGCTTCAACCGGCGATCAACGCAGGCAACAGCGAGGCAATGTCGGCGCTGGGTCAGCTATCGGTTGGGTTAACAGAAAGTGGCCACGGCCCAACTGAAGCCATCGCCGGCGCGATCAACCAGATGGCGGTGTCGATCTGGGCGAGCGCTCAAATGCTGGCGTTTCGGGACTGTTTCCTGGCGACCGGTCTCGTGTGCCTGATCCTGATCCCCGCCGGCCTGCTTGTGCCATCTGACACATGGGATCGAACGAATTTCACCGATCGTCTGAAGGCCGCTTTGACCCTGTTCCGTTAGGTTACGGGGCTTGGGTCGACCTTTCGGACCACTGGACAAACATGCGTGGAGAAAGACTAGCGTGGGCGGACCGTCCTAGGGCGGTAACCGCGGGACGTCGTGAAAGCGACGCCGGGGCGAGTGCGCCCGTACGGATGATGCGCCGCAAGCGCCTGATCCACCGCAGCAGCATCCGCATCGTCGCGCGCCTGATCGATGTCACAGCACTGTATGCGGTCACGCTGTCCCTCGCCTATTCGGCCGGATTGGACGTATGGGGACTGCCGGTACTGTTCGCTCTGCCGCTATTCCTGCTGCCGGCCGCCGTCGTTGCAGGCGTCTGGATCGCGGGCGCCTACCGGTTCCGCTACGCCGAGGCTGTCGCCGGACACCTGCTGCGCGCCGTGGCCGGGGCTGCGCTGGGCTTGTGCGCAATCATCGTACTCGCGCTTCTCATCTCATTTCCGTTGCCTGCGATGCTGGTCAATATCTGCGCCGTCAACGCGCTGGCGCTTGTGTCGCTGCACGCCAACTATCTCGGCATTGTAAGGGCCGCGACCCGCAAGGGGCACCTGTCGGATAATGTCGTGATCGTCGGCGCGACGCAGGCGGCAGCACGCATTGTGTCCCGCAATGTCAGCGAACGCGAACTCAATATCGTCGGCTATTTCGATGACCGCGCCAACCGCTCGGTCGCAACCATGATGGGCGACACGCCGCACCTCGGCGCCGTCGATGACCTGCTCACCTGGGAGCGCCTGCCGGAAATTGACCGCATCGTGGTGACCGTGACTTCGACGGCCCAGGCCCGCGTACGCGAGTTGATCGACCGTATCCGCAACCTTCCCCACGAGATAATTCTCGTGCTCGATCTCGATGGCTTCAACCCCGAGCACACCTCGCTCGCCCGCGTGGTTGATGCGCCGGCTACCTATGTGTCCGGCGCGCCGAAGGATATGCGCCGCGCTGCAGTGAAACGCGCTTTCGACCTCTGCGTCGCAAGCCTGGCTGCGGTGATCCTCGCGATCCCGATGTTGCTGATCGGCCTGCTGATCCGGCTCGACAGCAAGGGTCCCGTGCTTTTCCGGCAGAAGCGTCATGGTTTCAACAACGAGATTATCTGCGTCTGGAAGTTCCGCACCATGCGTCCGGACAAGGCCGCCGAAGAAGGCATCATTCGTCAGACGACGCACAATGATCCGCGCGTGACACGCATCGGCCGCTTCCTGCGCGCCACCAGTCTCGACGAACTGCCTCAGATCTTCAACGTGCTGAAGGGCGAGATGTCGATTGTCGGCCCCCGCCCGCATGCTGTCGGCATGACCGCGGGCTCGATCGAAGTTACCCGCACTGTCGGCGACTATGCCCACCGTCACCGCATGAAGCCCGGCATGACCGGCTGGGCGCAGGTGAACGGTTCGCGCGGCCCATGCCATACGCCGAACGAGGTTCGCGAACGCGTGCGTCTCGACATGGAATACGTCAACCGGGCCTCAGTCTGGCTGGACCTGCTGATCACACTGAAGACGATCCCCTGCCTGCTTGGCGACCGCGACAGGAGCCGCTGATGCTAGCCGCCACCCAATCTGTGACAGAACAACCGAAGCCCGGGCTGCCGACCGAATACGTCCACGATAACGTCTACTGGCGCGGGGCCGCCGCATGCATTTCGGTGTGCGTGCCGGTCTACCGCTATGACGTATCGGCGCTGCTGGATGCGATCGCCGCGTGTAAACTCTCGGCGCTGGTCGAGCTTGTGTTCTATGACGACGGCAGCGGCGACACCGAAATGCTGACAGCCCTGATGGCGCGCGCGGGCCAGACAAACATGGCGGTCCGTATTGTCGCCGGCGCGCTCAATCGCGGCCGCTCGGCTGCGCGCAACGCAGCGACGCGACATGCTCGCGGTGAATGGATCCTGCTCCTCGACGCCGACATGCTGCCGGATTGTCCGCGCTTCCTGGAGGCGTACTTCGATGCCGTGGAAGCCGCCAGGCGCCCCGCCGTCATCGTCGGCGGTTATTCGCTCGCGTCAGCGCCCAGGGCGGCGGCAACCAATCTGCATCGCTGGCAGGCGGCTACATCGGAATGCATCGACGCCGCAACGCGCGCCAAGGCCCCGGGCCGCTTTGTGTTCTCGTCGAACGTGCTGGTGCACCGCGATGTTCTCGCTGCCTGCCCGTTTGACGAAGCCTTCGCAGGCTGGGGCTGGGAGGACACTGACTGGGGCTTGCGCCTCGAGAAGCAGTTCCCGGTGATCCACATCGATAACACGGCGACGCATCTCGGGCTCGATTCCGACAAGGCGTTGATGGCGAAGTATGCGCGATCGGGCCCCAACTTTGCCCGCATGGCCATCCGGCATCCCGGCGCCGTGAAACAGATGGCGCTTTTCCGTCACGCGAAACGCCTGCGCAAACTGCCGATGCGCAAGGCGCTTACCGCCACCGCCGCAATGGCTGCGCGCTCTCCTGTTCTGCCGCTGCCCTTGCGCGGACGTGCACTGAAAGCCTGGCGCGCACTCGTCTATTCGGAAGCACTCTAGATGTCCGCGTGGACCTACGCCCCCTCGCGGCGACCTGTCGCCAAGGTTCAACGCCGCGTCGTGCAATGGCGACGCGCGTGCCCGGCGAATGTTGCCCCCGATCGCCCCGTCGTGACCTTCACGTTCGATGATTTTCCGAAGTCCGCGCTCAACGGCGCAGACGTGATCGAGAAACACAATGGCCGCGCAGGCTTCTACGCCTGCACCTCCTTCCTCGGTCAACGCAGCCCTGTGATGGGCGAGATGTTCGACAGCGGCACGCTGGCCGAACTGCGCGAGCGTCGCCACGAGATCGGCGCTCACTCGCATACCCATCTCGATTGCGCCCGCGACCCGCTGTCAAAGATCGAGCGCGATATTGGCGAGAATCTGGTGGGCCTGTCAGAGGCGGGGCATGACGGTACGGTCTCCGCCTTCGCCTTTCCCTATGGCGAGACCAGCTACGCAGCCAAACGCTGGATCGGCGATGTCTTCGCCACCGGGCGCGGCGTGCTGGCGGGGGTCAATCGCGGCGAAGTCGATCGCAGCCAGCTGCATGCGGTGGAACTGGGCGCGAGCGAGATGCATCGCCGCCGCGCACTTGCCGCCTTGAAGCTTTGCCTGGCGCAGAAGGGTTGGCTCTTCTTCTTCACTCACGATGTTGGCGCATCGCCGACAGACTATGGGGCGCCGACAGACTTCATCGAAGAGCTCGCCGCGCGGGCTGCGGACGCCGGGGCAGTTCTGGCGCCCCCGACACTGGCGGCTGCGCTGTGTGGCGTGATCGACTGAACCGCGCGCTGGCCAAGTTTGGCCGAAATGAACACGTACGTGACCCAGAGGATGCTGTTCTGCGCAAGCAGGATGCTCTCCGACATCGCGAACAGCAGAAACTGCGCAAGGAAGCCAATCGCGAAGACGCCCGTTGGCGACGTCAGTGAGAGGCGGCCCGCGCGCCACAGGCTGACCAGCATGTCGATCAGGAACAGCGCCACCCCGACAAGACCAAGTGAGATCGCAAGATCAAGCCAACCATTGTGACCGGACGGCGCATTCCAGTCGACGGCGCGCTGTAGCCAGTAGCGTGGTTCAGACTCCAGACCCCAGAAGGCGAGATAGCCATAGCCCAGCGCAGGCTTCTGCTCGATGGCGCGCAGCAATTCGACCCAGATATCCGTGCGCCCGGTCAGCGTCTCGTCCTTGCCCAGCACCCCGAGCAGAAGCCCGGGTGCGGTCAGATAGATCAGCACCAGCAAACCGCCGACGCTTACCCCGCCCCAGACCAGCGCCAGCGACCAACGCCTGCCCTTCAGCATCCACCATGCGGCCAGAAGGGTTCCTATGCCCAGCCCGGCGCCGAGCAACGCAGTAGCGGATTTCGACAGCACGACCAGCACAAGCGAGAGCGCTAGACCGACAAGCCACCATCTGCGCGGTTCGGGATCGCGCCAGGCGAGGAAAGCAAACAGAAAGGACGCGCGGGCCGCATGCCCACCCAACGCATTCTTCTCGCCCCAGCCACCCATCCATGCGCCCGGATGAATCTCGCCTGCATGCGAAAAGACGGGCGCTGCAATGCCGGCAATGAAGCTCGCCGCCATCAACAGGAACCAGACGCTGGCGAGCAGACGCAGCGCGCCGATCCAGTCAAACCGCGCCGCGAGATAGATCCCGAACAGCGTCGTCGCAAACACAGCGATACCACGCCGGAAGCTCAGTTCCGCATCGATCGACCACATCGCCGATGCAATCGCCAACAGCGCCAGCATCATCAGCCAGGGCGATCGCAGCATCGTGCGGAACGCATCGCGCGCGGCCAGCACAAGGCCCACGCCGATCAGCCCATAGAACGGCAACCACAGGAAGCGAAGGAAGGTACTCTCCGGCACGACGCCGGACGCATCAACAGGGCCGGGTGCGAGCAGGCGCGGCAGAAACGCTTCGGCGAACATGAAGAGTGTGAGGCCAGCCAGCGCGTATTCGACACGGCCAATGCGTGGTTGCGCGATGCCGCTCCGCGCAGTCATCGTGCAAAGCGGTCGGCAACCCGCGCATCGCCTTTCTGGCGGTTGAGAACAACACCATCGACCGTGCCGCCGTGCGCCTCAATCTCCCGACGCAGGGCTGCAATTTCCGCTGGTGTAGTTTCATCGGCGCGCACGACGATGACAACGCGGTCTACCTGCGAGGCGATGGCGAGACCCGCACCTGCCAGCTCTAGCGCGGGGGCGTCGACGACGGCCCAGTCCGTGACGGACCGCACCGTCTGCCAGTAGGATGGTTGCGTGCGGATACGCACCGACTGGTTCGGCTTCAACCGCGCAGCGTCAAACTGCGTCACCATAAGACGGGTGTCGCCTACACGGTGCGCCGTGAACAGGCCCAGCCCCTCGCTCGTGGCGGGGTCTTCGGGCTCGACCGTGAAGAAGGGCTGGGTCTTCAGGGCGGCGGAGTAAGGCGGCCCGACGCCGCCGAACGCCTGCGCGAACGGGCCGACCGCGAAGGCGTTGAACAGGTTGTTGCGCTTGAGATCGAGATCGACCAGCCATACCGCGCGCTGCGCCTGCTCCGCTGCCAGCAGCGCAAAAGACGCGGCGACACTGGAAGCGCCCTCGCCTGCGCGCGCCGAGATGAACATGATGCTTCGACCGGAATCCGAGGCCGGCGTCTGGGCCAGCGAGCGGTGGAGATCGCGGAGATCGGCGCGCAAGTCTTTCATCTAGCGCTCTCGCACCGATGAGAGAACGCGCATGCCAAGCGTGCGCTCCAGCGCGGCGGCGGTCGCAAAGCCCGTCGCCGACCAGGCGCGCAGCAGGCCGAGCGCGAGCGCCGACAGGAATCCGAAGATGGCGGCAGCGATCACGATCGTGCGCTTGGTGCTGTCACCGCGCGTTGGCGCCCGCGCCGCTTCATAGACGCTGATGTTGTCGACGCTGCGCGAGGCGAGCTCGCTGCGCGCAAGCTCTGACTGTTCGCGCGCAGCATAGGCGGCGGCGGATGTTTCCAGCGCGTCGCGGTCGCGTTTGAGGCGCTGGTAATCGGGCTGGATCGCACCCAGTTGCACGATGCGTTGATCCGCCTCCTGCCTTTGCTGGGCGAGCGCGGCGGCGCGGCCGTTGAGCGCGCTGATGGTCGCGGTCTGCACAGCACGGTCTGCTTCCAGCGCTTGCCATGTCGGGTTCGGGCCGATGCGGCGCAGACCCTGGTTCGGCGCTGTCGCGAGGAAGGCCTGCATCTGGGCAATCTTGCGCTCGACATCTTTTACCGCGCGGCTATCGGGAAGATAGCGCGTCAACAGGTCTTCGCGCTCAAGCCGCAGCTTTACCAGCTCCTGTTCCGACGTCGTCTCGACATAGAGGTCGACTTCGCGGGGCGTCGCGCTCATCTGCCGTGCAAGACCTGCCGCCTTGGCTTCCGCTTCGCGCAGCGAGGCTTCCACCTTCGCGCGCTCGTCCGTGATGTCGCTGAGCTGCTTGGTCGCCGCGGCGATCTCTGCTTCGAAGTCGCTGAGGCTGCTCTTCGCCAGATAGTCCTGCAGCGCCTTGTCAGCTGCCGCGAGGCGTTCCTCGATCAGCTTGCGCTGGTCGCTTAGCCCCTGCACACCCTGCCCGGAGAAAACTTCCTGCCGGTATTTCAGATACTCGGCGACGAAGCGGTTCAGCGTTGCGGCGGCGAGTTCCGGATTCTCGTGCGCGAATGTCATGTGCAAGATCGACGATTTGGGCGTCGTCTTCACGGCGAGCCCTTCGGCGAACGCTTCCAGTGCGTCCTGGTCGATCACATAGCCCGCACCGTCGCGCGCGCGCAGCTTGGCTTCGGCAAGTTTCGGATAAAGCTGCGAGAGACCAATACCGTTGATCACCCGCTCCGCGATGACGGGCGAGCGCGCAAGCTCCGTCTCCGACTGCAACACGTCTTCCTGCTGCGGGAATGCGCCCTTGCCGGCTTCGCCCATCACCGGGTCGAAGACGTACTCCTGCCCCAGCCGCACCAGCAGACGCGTACTGGCGGCGTACTTCGTCGGGACAAGAAAGGTGAGGGCCAGCCCGACGAGCATGATCGCCACCAGGACAAGCATCATCAGCCACTTGGCGCGCCACAGCTGCAACAGCAGGTCGGCCACGCCCAGCTTTGGACGCGCGCGTCCGACACGCGTTGGCGCGGCAGGGCGGTCTGGCACGCTTTCCAGCGCGCGCTCTGTCCAGGTCTCGACACTCAAGGGACGACTATCCCGTTGTTAACGGTCAAGCCTTGGCCCGCGCCGCTTAAGAAGCGGTTATCCATTCTGGGCGAGACAGGCGTTATGTCGGGACTGCGTCTTTCCGCCCTCTCCGGCCTGACCGGACTGGCAGCGCTTTCAGGCTGCATGGGCGACCCATTGCCCGCACAAAGCCCTGATTTTTCAATCGCGTCCTACCCTGCCTGGCGCGAGGAAGACGAGGCCTACCGCTTCTATCCGGGCGACAAATTCCGCATGGACATCCGCACGGCGCCTGAACTATCCGCCGAACTGACCATCGCCCCGGACGGCCGCATCACCCTTCCGACCATCGGCCCGGTCATGGCGGGCGGCCAGACAGTGCGCCAGCTGCAGGCCACGCTGGAGAACATCTACGGCAACGAGCTGCGCGATCCGGCCCTGGTGATCACCCCCACCGAATTCGGCTCTCAGAAGGTGTTCGTCGGCGGCGAAGTCAAACAGGCGGGCGTGTTCGAACTCCCCGGCGAGATCGACGTGCTGCAGGCCATCCTGCTCGCCGGTGGCTGGACCACCGAAGGTCAACCGACAAAAGTGATCGTCATGCGTCGCCAGCCCGGCGGCGAGATGATGACGCGCGTGGTCGACGTCCGGAACGGCCTCGCCCGCCGCGACCTCTACGATATCGGACCGCTGCGCCGCTTTGACGTGATCTATGTGACCCGCAGCCCGATCGCGGACGAGAACCTTTTCGTGAAACAGTATGTCCGCGACGCCCTGCCGATCGATTTCTCGCTGTTCTACGACGTCGCGCGGTTCTGATCGCGCTCTTTCCTCGGCCTTGGCGTCGGCCTACAAAGCTTCCATGAAAATCGAAGCCCTGCCCCGCCGCCGCTACACCCAGCACCCGACGCCGATCCAGAAGCTGGAACGCCTTTCGCAGCATCTCGGCGGACCCGAGATCTGGATCAAGCGCGATGATCTCACCGGCCTCGCCGGCGGCGGCAACAAGACCCGCAAGCTGGAGTTCCTCGTCGCCGACGCGCTGGCCCTGGGCGCGGACACGCTCGTCACCGTAGGCGCTGTGCAATCGAACCACTGCCGCCTGACCCTCGCCGCTGCCGCACACGAGGGCCTCAAATGCCGCCTCGTGCTCGAACAGCGCGTGGCCGGCAGCTATCGCAAGGACGCCAGTGGCAACAACTTCCTGTTCGACCTGCTGGGCGCCGAGACGACGACCGTCGTGGAAGGCGGAACGGACCTCGCCGCCGCGATGCAGGTCGAAGCCGACAGGCTGAAGGCGCAGGGCCGCAAGGGCTATGTCATTCCCGGCGGCGGATCGAACGCGCTGGGCGCCATGGGCTATGTCGTCTGCGCCCGTGAGATCCTGAACCAGTCACTCGACATGGGTCTCGCCTTCACCGATTTCGTCGTCGCTTCGGGCAGTGCTGGCACGCACGCGGGCCTGCTGGTCGGCTTTAACGCCGCGAATGCCGGCGTACCGCTGACCGGCGTCAACGTGCGCCGCCCCCGCGCCGAGCAGGAAAGCAATGTCCACAAGCTTGCCGTCGAAGCCGCAGCTTTCGCTGGACTGCCCACCCCATCACGCGAGAGCGTCGTCGCGCTCGATGAATGGGTCGGTCCCGGCTATTCGCTGCCAACAAATGAAATGGTCGAGGCCGTGCGCCTGTTCGCGCAGCTCGAAGGCGTGCTGCTCGATCCGGTCTACACAGGCAAGGCGGCGGCCGGTCTGATCGGCCTGATCCGCCGTAAGCATTTCCGGCCGGACGCGAAGATCCTGTTCGTCCACACCGGCGGCGCGCCATCGCTGTTCGCCTACCAGAGCGTCCTGGCCAGCTGAACATGAAGACATTTCGGACACTCTGGTTGCTGGTGCTTGGACTGGCGGCTCTGGTAACAGGCCTGTGCCGGCACATCATCGCTGATCTGGTCGGCATCCCGAGACCACCCGGCCAGTACGTCGTCGCAGCCGTCGCCGTTGCGATCGGCGGACTGGCGCTGGCGCCGCTCTTCATCTTCCGACGCAGGTAGACCGATGACGCATCCCACGAAGACGGTTGGCGTTGTCGGCGGCCTCGGCCCGCTCGCCACGCTGGACTTCTTCGAGCGCGTGCTGAGGCGCACCCGCACCTACAAGGAAGAGGATCACCTGCGGCTGATCATCGACAACAACACCAAGATCCCGGATCGCAACGCTGACGGGCGGGGCGAAGGCCCGTCGCCTGCGCCCGCGCTCGCCGCCAGCGCCAGGGGTCTGGAGACGGCTGGCGCGGAATTCATCGTGATGGCCTGCAACACCGCCCATGCCTGGGAAGCGGATATTCGCGCCGCGATCACGGTTCCCTTTGTCAGCATGATCGACACAACTGTCGCGGCCGTTGCCGACCTGCGCCCGGAAGCAGCCGGCGTGCTCGCGGTCGATGCCTGTCTTTCGGCCGATCTCTATCAGTCTGCGTTGAAAAAAGCGGGCGTCAGGCCGATCCTGCTTCCGGCGGACTCACAGAAGACCTTCATGGAGCTGATCTATCGCATCAAGTCTGGCGACACCGGCGAAACTGTGCGGCGGGCGATGGCCACGCTGGGGCGACGGCTCGAGGCGCAGGGCGCCGAGGTCCTCATCGCGGGATGTACGGAAATTCCGCTCGTGCTGACGGCTGACGACATCGAGGGAGAACTCGTCAGCTCAACGGACGCCCTGGTGGAAAGGACGATCCTGTTGGCTGGCGCAGAGCTCAAGGGTTAGGGAGCTGAAAGCCTAGTTGGCTTTCTTCATCCAGTCGCGCGCAGCCTTTTGCGCTTTCAGCACATCGGCTTGCGACATCATCTCGGCCATTTCCTGGCGGCAGATTTTCGCATCGCGATGGCCGCGCGTCGCGGCGAGATTGAAGAACTTGTGCGCGGCGATCAGGTCGATCGCAACATCCGAGCCCTCCGAGTACATCAGGGCCACGCGGTAGTAGTCATTCGCCGTTGCATCCTTGGTCAGGAAGGCTTCGGGGGCTTCGATCCGGATATCTGCGTACGCCATTCTGGCATCCCTTTGACTGTGGAAGCTGTGTCGCGCCTCTGTGGACGCCCGGCTTCCTGAACCCACCGCCGCAACCGCGGCCTCATGTGTCAGTGAAGCGGAGAAGGTTTTCGCCGTGGTTAATACTGCAGATTTTCGACAGTATTCTTCTAACTATTGTGTTTAATTCGATTCAGAACTCTGAATCGTCAGTATACACACATTAGCGCGGATTCAGGTTTCAGCCCGGGTCGCGCGAAACCAGCGTCATGCCCAGCGACCGATAGAAAGCCTGTGCGTTGGAATTCTCTTCGCGCGTCCGAAGATCGACATGCGTTGCACCCCGCCCCGCGAATTCATGGAACACCGCGAGCATCAAAGCGTGGCCAACACCGCGTCGCCGTGCGCGTGGATGCACCGCCAGGTCCTTCACAAATGCAGACTTCCAGCACTGCGCCATGCCAACCACACCCTCCGCGTCGACTGCAAGAAGCACGAGCGAGGGATCAAACTCGTAATCCTTGCGCAGCGCCTTCCACCACTGGCCGAAAACGGGCGCGCCTCCCCCGCCCTCCCAGTACCCGGCCTCGAGCACCGCGTGCATGCCCTTCACCAGCGCCATGTCCGTATTCGGCCCCAGCGTCCTGAGCGCGACGCCAGCCGGCAGGAGCGGCTGCTCGATTGCGCCGGTCACGTCCTTGCGCAGGCGCAGAATGTAGGACTGCGCCATCAAGCCGTCGCCGAAACTTGCGGAAATCCAGTAGTTTTCACACCGACCGAGGCCATGGGCATCCGCAACTCTCGTTGTATAATAGAGGTGTAGCGGCGCAGTCCTGAGGACGCCAGTCAGACGCATTGCGACTGCACCTGCGAAACGATGTCACCGGATTTCTGCGAGCGATCAATGACCACCACCACAGCCGGCCTCTTCGAGCCGATCTCGTTCAAGCTCTGGAAGCGGGACCCCAAGGCGTTCTCGGATCGCCTCGGCGTAAGCTTTCGCGAGACCGGCTTTGCGGTGATCAACGATCACCCCATCGACCAGGCTGTGATCGACCGCGGCGTCGATGCGGGCAAGAGGTTCTTCGCCCTGCCGGATGAGACCAAGCGCGGCTACTTCATCCCCGGCGGCGGCGGTCAGCGCGCATACACCCCCTTCGCTACCGAAATCGCCAAGGGCGCCAAGGCGAAAGACCTCAAGGAGTTCTGGCATGTCGGTCGCGAGATTCCGCGCGACCACAAGTACGCCGAAATCATGGGCGCGAATGTCTACGTCGCTGAGGTTCCGGGCTGGAAGGAAGCGACCTATGCGATGTTCAGCGCGCTCGACAATTTCGGGCTGGATATCCTTTCCGCTATCGCGATGAACCTGAAACTCACGCCGGATTTCTTCAATGCGACAGTGAACAACGGCAACTCGATACTCCGCCTGCTCCACTATCCGCCCCAGCTGGAACCGCCGCCGGAGGGATCCGTCCGCGCCGGCGCACACGAGGACATCAATGTCATCACCCTGCTGCTGGGTGCCGAAGAAGGCGGGCTGGAAGTTCTCCACCGCAATGGCAGCTGGCTCGCGGTCAACCCGCCACCCGGCTCGCTGGTGGTGAATGTGGGCGACATGCTGCAGCGCCTCACCAACCATGTGCTGCCGTCAACGACACACCGCGTGGTGAACCCGAAGCCCGAGCGCTCGCGCTTCCCGCGCTATTCCACGCCGTTCTTCCTGCACTTCAACCCGAACTACGAGATCAGGACCCTGCCGTCCTGCATCTCGGCCGAGCGGCCCGACCGCTATCCCGATCCGCTGACGTCACAGGACTTCCTGGAAATCCGCCTGCGCGAGATCGGTCTCCGGATGTAGCGCTTAGTCGGCGGTCGGCGCAGCGATCACTTCGCCCACCGCCGCACTCTTCGCAGCAGCCGCCCTGCGGCGCGCCTCGGCCACAGCCGCTGCGCGACCAAAGTAATAGCCCTGCGCCATGTCGCAACCGAGGCCTGCCAGTGCGCGCGCCTGTTCGGCCGTCTCCACGCCCTCCGCCACCACGGCCAGGCTCAGGCTCTTCGCCATCGAGATGATGGTCCGCACCATGATCGCGGCTTCCTTGTCCGTCGACATCGCGCGGATAAAAGAGCGATCGATCTTCAGCATGTCGAATGGCAACTGGCGCAGCTGCATCAGGCTTGCGTGGCCCGTACCGAAATTGTCGAGCGCCACGCGAACGCCCTTCTTCTGCAGCGCATCCACGACATCGCGCGCCGCCGCCAGATCGGTCACCAGCGCCGCCTCGGTCAGCTCGATCTCCAGACGCGACGGATCAAATTCGGCGTCTTCCAGGATCTTGAGCAGCTTCTGGGCAAAGCCCGGCTCTTCCAGCTGCACCGGCGATACATTGAGCGACAGGTGCAAGGCGCCATCCAGGCCAGCCGCCTCCTTGCACGCCTTGCGCAGCAGGTTGAACGTCAGGTCACAGATAGCACCACTGGCTTCCGCCGCCGGGATGAACTGGTCGGGTGGAATAGGCCCGCGCGTAGCGTGCGTCCAGCGCGCGAGGATTTCATAGCCGCACACGCGACCGTCCTGCAGGCTGACCAGCGGCTGGAAGTGCGGCGCAATCTGGTCCTCGCGCACCGCCGCCCACAGATCGCTCTCGAACATGGCCCGCTGGCGCACTAGTTCGTCCATACCGGTCTTGAAGAAGGCGAACCAGCCGCGATTGCTGTCCTTCGCACGGGCCAATGCCAGGCTCGACCGATGCAGTAGCGTCTCCGCATCGCGCCCGTCGACCAGACCAACAGCCGCCCCAGCCGTCGCGCTTACTGTATACATTTTCTCTCCCGAAACGACCGGCGCCTCGATCGCCGTCAGCGTCGCCGACAACCAGTTCATCAGGTCCTCTTCACCCCGATCAGGCAGCAGAACGACGAACTCGTCGGATTCCAGACGCGCCACAAAGCCATCCACGCCCGCGCGCAGGTTCAGCACCTTGCCGACCTGGATCAGCATCTCATCGCCAACCGGGCGTCCGTGGGCTGTGTTGAAGTCCGCGAATTTGTCGAGATTTAGCATCACCACCGCAAGGCGATTGCCGCCGTCATTCTCGCTGAGCAACCAGTTCAAAACGCCTTTCAAATGACGCCGGTTCGGCAACCCGGTCAGCTGGTCGTGCATCGCAACACGCCGCGCGCGTTCCTCTGTGTTGAGGCGTGAGCGGAGGTCGCTGATGTGGCTGTGATAGCGCGTCAGAACGTAGAGCGTCAGGCCGACGCACGCGACGATGATCGTGCCGAGCAACTTCGACATCTGCAGCTGCTGGAAGTCGTTGGCCCAGCCATAGAGCAGACCGACAACATCGAGGTTCACGGAGAGGATGAAACCCGCCGCGATAAATCCGGAAAAGATCAGCAGATCGCGCCGAACCTGCTGCGCGACCCTGCGGTCAATCGAAGACTGCGCCGACTTCGAGGCCGAAGCCTTGGCGGCGAGATCCGGGGCAGCGACCGTGTTGGCGGCAAGTGTCATCGCGATCCAATCCGTTGTTCACGTGAAAGCTGAACATCGCAATTTTAGGATTTGGACCACTGATCCCTGTGATTTCACACAAAATCACGGCGCTCGCATTAGCCAGCACGCCGCATGATGCGGGCGGAAACCCAGTCTTCGCGGGACATTTCCCAGTAAAGAGAGGGCCGCGTCGTGCCGTCCGGCCGCACCGAAATCACCTCGCCCATCTGCCGGAAGCCCAGCCGCGACAGCAACCGGATCGACCTTTCATTGTCCACGGCCGTCGTCTCGCAGATCCGCAGGACGCCCAGCTGATCGAAACACCACTCCACCGCCGCCAGCCCGCACGCACCGCCAAATCCACGCCCCTGCCGCTCCGCCTTCACCGCGCCGCCGAACTTCGCGACCGACCATTGCGGCCATAGCTCGACATCGAAATAGGCCGTCGCCTCCCCCGCGGCATTAAATGACGCAAACAGGATGCCTTCCCCCCTCTCCCGCTGTTCTAGATGGTCGGCAATAAAGGCGGTCATCGTCTCGGCATTGATCGGGTTGGGCATCGTGTAGATGCGCGGCCCGATGCTTTCATGCGCCAACAGACCGGCCAGCGCAGCTGCATCCCCCGTCCGCGCCACACGCGCGCCCGCAATCCGTCCATTCATCAGCTCCGCCGCGCGCACGAAATCGCGCAGACGCTCAGCCTCCTCGACCGGCGCCGGCAGTCTTGTCTTCGGAATATCCGCCATGCGCATTCCCCACACCAACAACTGTCGGTTGTAGTTGCGAGCGCACGATTCACAATCACGGGATAACCCTGAGGTGTGGGAATTGCGTCAGTCGTGGTCGATCCGGCCGCGATTCTTCTTCACATCGCTGCGCGTCTTCTTTCCATCCAGTCGGCGCTGCTTGGCCGCCTTGCTCGGCTTGGTTGCGACTCGCCGCTTCGGCTTTACCAGCGATTTTTCCAGCAGCTCGACCAGCCGCTCGCGTGCCTCCTCGCGGTTCCGCGCCTGGCTGCGGTGCGTCTGGATAAACAGCACCAGCTCGCCTTCATCGTTGATCCGGTTGGCCAGCGCGCGCCGGATCATCCATTTCTGTTCGTCGTCGAAGGCATGGCTGGTCTTCACATTCCAGCGGATCTGCACTGCCGTCGCCACCTTGTTGACGTTCTGCCCGCCGGGACCTCCGGCGGTCACGAACTTCTCGTCCAGCTCGTGCTCGAACGTATGCAGGAAGACCTTAGCCATGACTTTCCGCTTCGGGCCTTACCTGTTCAAACGCGAAATCAGACTGGACGTATCCCAGCGCCCATGACCGTCCGCCTGGATGTCGGCATAGAACTGGTCGATCAGCGCCGTCAGCGGTAGCGATGCCCTGGTCGCCCGCGCCGCTTCCAGTGCAATGCGCAGGTCCTTGCGCATCCAGTCGACCGCAAAGCCAAAGTCGAACTTGCCGTCCACCATCGTCTTCCAGCGGTTCTGCATCTGCCAGCTTTGCGCCGCGCCCGCCGAGATCGCCTCGATCACCTTCGCCTCGTCCAGCCCGTTGGCGCGCGCAAAGTGCAGCCCCTCGGCCACGCCCTGCACCACACCCGCGATGCAGATCTGGTTCACCGATTTGGCCAACTGCCCCGTCCCCACATCGCCGATCAGCGTGATCTGCTTCGAGAACGCCTTCATCACTGGCTCGACCTTGGCGAAGGTCGCGGCATCGCCGCCGCACATCACAGTCAGCTGACCATTCTCGGCGCCCGCCTGCCCGCCCGAAACCGGCGCATCGACATACCCCGCCCCCTTGGCGCCGGCCTCCGCCGCCAGCTTCCGCGCCAGTCCGGCCGAACCCGTCGTGTGATCCGCCACCACCTGCCCGGCCTTCAGCGCTGGCGCCATCGCGGCAAACACCGCCTCCACATCCGGATCATCGCCGAGGCACATGAAGATGAACTCAGCGTCGGCGATCGCTTCGGCAGGCGACACA
>CALRWU020000009.1:0-18770 GCA_943371945.1 Azorhizobium sp. AG788 | reverse complement strand
GCTAGGACTTACAATGGCGGATGTACGCCGTTCGCCGTTGACCATCGCGAGAGCATCGCCGTCGGGTTGTGATGTGCCCGGATCAAAACGCTCTGCAGCGAGGCGCTGCTGCATGATCAGCTCAAGTAGTGCCGGCTCTTCTGCCCGGCTCACCGATGAAGCTGAAACCCCTGTCGGACGAGCGAAGGGCGTCAGCGTGCGCATGGTCCATCGCCCTTGAAGGTCAGGATGACCATCGACGGCTCGACTTACGCCGTCCTGAGCTACGCCGACCGGCGCAGCCAATATCAGCCAGGCGCCCAACACGAGAGATTTCTGCAACATCTTGCATGCGCCCACAGCGTCGCGACCAGGTGTCAGTCAGCTCAGGGGTGAATGTAGACAAATCCCTGGCCTTGCAACCGCGCCAGTTCGGCAACTCCGCTTGGAACGATGTCGGCTTCAGTCACTCCATAGACATCGTCGATCGTGAGATTCATGGCGCGCATCGTATTGCGGCAAAGCAGCAGACGAACCTTCTTCTCGCGTACAGCGTCGATCGCCTTGGCGAGTTCAGGGTCTGTCTTGGCTTGCTGGAAAACCTTTACGCCACCGGAGAAGCTGACGAGCCTGATTTCCACGTTACCTTCGGTTGCGGCGACATGCGCTCCGATATTGCGAAGCACCCGCAGAAAGTAGGCCCGGTCATCCGGCAGCCCACCCGAGTTTTGATAAACTACCTTCTGAAACTGGTAGTAGCTGTCGCTCGCTGGCGCGGTGACCGTTACGTCTTTCGTCGTCTGAACGTGGACGCACGCGGAAGCCACTGTCATCACGGCCGCGATCAGAGCGACAAGTCGAACGAACGACGGCATTGGCAAATCCTCTTCACGACGCGCGGGATAGCACGCGGCGCCAGCCTTTCGGAGACTACTCGGCGCGCCCGATTTGGGAAGCGCCGCTGCGATGCGCTAGCGCGCTCTGGACTCAGGCGCCCAGGTGACCTGCCCCAGGCTTTTCGGGTCTCCCCGAGTTTGAATAACGAACGGCAATTGTGGGCCCCGGTGCCGCCATACGTAATGTGAGCCTTGGCTGCGAGATCGCCGCGGCTCGGCTGCCGTCCCGTGCCGACATCGTCAGACCGCGCGCGCGGCGAGACGTGCCCGAAGCGACCATCGACAGGAAATCCCGTGCACAGCCTGGATTGGCCGACTGAGGAGTAATCCACATTGGGTTCGCGTTCGTATATGCTGGTGAACTGAGGATCGGGAGGAGGCACTCGCCATCAGGGCGAGGTGGGTGCTGCCGTCCCATGGGGCGTGGTAAGTTCGGGCATGAATGTTTCTGACAAGCTGAAATCTCTGTCGATCGACCGGTCGGCCTCCCCTAGGTCAAGTGGTGGATGGCGTATGTTGGCGGTCGGCGCTGCCGTGGTTGCCGTAGCCGCAGTCGCGTGGGCGCTCCTGGGTCGTGGCGCCCCACCCGCGGGCGGCGGCGCAAAGCCCGCGAGCGCGGCGTCTGCGGTGAGCGCACCGGCTGGGCAAGCAACGGTCGCACGGCCGCGCGGCGGCCTTGTGGCGTCCGGCTATGTCGTCGCGCGCAGGTCGGCCACCGTTTCCGTCGACATTACAGGGCGTCTCACCGATGTGATGTTCGAGGAGGGGGCGGTCGTCGAGAAGGGCCAGATTCTGGCGCGACTGGATGACGACCTGGCGCGGTACGACCTCCAGCTGGCGCGTGGCAGGCTGCAATCAGCAAACGCTTCGATCGCATCCCTGAAGGCGCAGATGGTCGAGGCGGACGCCCAGAAGCAGCGGGCCGACAAGCTTGTCCAGACAGGTGCGGTATCCGCTGCCGCCTTCGAGGCCGCATTGTCGCGCATCAACTCCCTCACGGCGCAGTATCAGGCAGCTTCGGCAGACGCTCGCGTTGCGCAGACGGCTGTTGATCGGCAGGGCGAGTTCGTCGAGCGCCATATCATCCGGGCGCCGTTCGCCGGCGTCATCATCGCCAAGAACGCACAGGCTGGAGAAATCCTGTCGCCTGCAGCTGGCGGCGGTGAATTCACCCGCACCGGCGTCGCCACGCTGGTCGACATGGCAAGCCTCGAAGTTGAGGTCGACGTGAATGAGGGCCAGATTGCGGATATCAAGGCGGGCCAGTCCGCCACCATCGTACTCGATGCCTATCCCGACTGGCAGATCGCCGGCGAAGTCATAGCGATCATTCCAACGGCCAACCGCGACCGTGCGACGATCCAGGTGCGCGTCGGATTCAAGGACCGTGATGAGCGTGTCCTGCCGCAAATGGCGGCCAAGGTCACGTTCGACAGATCTGCCAACTAGAACCGGCCCGGAGAAAGCAAGATCATGTCTGACAGCGATCTGATCGTCCTGCGCAATATTGCCAAGACGTACCGTCGCGGTGAAGAATCGATCAGCATCTTCAGCGATCTCAATCTCACGATTCCGTCCGGTGACTTTGTCGCGATGATGGGTCCGTCCGGTTCAGGCAAGACCACGCTTCTAAACTTGCTGGGCGGACTCGACCGCCCGACCAGCGGCACGATTCTCTTTGATGGGGCGCCAATCGAAAAGCTCTCCGAGAACCAGCTGTCCGCCTGGCGCGCAGCCAACATCGGGTTCATTTTCCAGTTCTACAACCTGATGCCGACCATGTCGGCGGCTCGCAATGTCGAACTACCGCTGCTGCTTACCTCACTGAGCGCATCTGAACGCAAAAAGCGCGTCAAGACCGCGCTTGAAATCGTCGGCCTCGACAATCGCGCCGGGCACAAGCCCAAGGAATTGTCGGGCGGCCAGCAACAGCGAGTAGCTATTGCCCGGGCGATCGTCGCCGATCCAAAGCTGATCCTGGCCGACGAACCAACCGGAGACCTCGATCGAACGACAGCGGTGGAGATCCTTGAAATGCTCCAGCTGCTCAATCGGGAACTGGGCAAGACAATCGTGATGGTGACGCACGATCCAGCTGCTGCGAAGTACGCGCGCCGGGAGCTGCATCTCGACAAGGGCACGTTCGAGGAGCGCCTTACGTGAGCGACCTCCGGCTCATCCTCGCGGGACTTGGTCGGAAGCCGCTGCGGACAGGGCTCCTGATATTCGCGATCTTCATTGCCTTCCTGATTTATGGCGTGCTGACGGCGTTCCAGTCGTCGCTGGAAAACGCAACCGGGCCGTCTTCGAGCAATCGCCTGGTCGTCGCCAATCGCATCAATTTCACGCAGCCGCTGCCGGTTGCCTATGCGAGCCGCATCCAGAACGTCGAAGGGGTCGCGGACGTCAGCTACTCAAACTGGTTCGGCGGCTTTTACCAGGAACCGCGAAACTTCCTGCTGACCTTTGCTGTCGAACCTGAGAGCTACACGCGCATCTACAGCGAATACGTGATGCCGGAGGATCAGCGTCAGGCCTTCATCGCCAATCGTGACAGCGTCATGGTTGGCCGCGCGGTGGCCGAGCAGTACGGCTGGCAGGTGGGACAACAGATTCCACTGTCCTCGAATATCTGGCGCCGCCGCGACGGCACGTCTGTCTGGCCCGTCGTGATCCGTGCGATCTACGATGGCAAGGACAGCAATACCTCGACGGGATCGGTCTTCCTGCACTATGAATATCTCGACGAGGGCCGCTCCTTCGCCAACGACACGATCGGCATCGTCCAGATCGTCACGGCCGATGCATCGCAGAACGATGCAGTCGCCGCACGCGTTGACGCTCAGTTCGCCAATTCGCGCGCCGAAACCGAAACGCTGTCCGAACAGGCTTTCAACGCCGCCTTCATCGACCAGCAGGGCAATATCGGTCTGATCATCCTCGGCGTAACGGGCGCTGCTTTCATCACCATCCTGCTGATCGTTGGCAATGCAATGGCCGGCGCCATTCGCGAGCGTACTGGCGAGATCGCGGTCATGAAGACGCTTGGGTTCACCTCAAGCCGAATTGGCCGGATTGTGGTGGGGGAGACCCTGCTGCTCTCTCTCCTGGGCGGCCTGCTTGGGCTGGGGCTGGCAAGCCTTCTCACCGGCGTGCTGAGTGGAATTCCCGCACTGAACCAGTTCTTCGGCGGCATGCGCCTGACGCCCGAGATCGCTCTGTCCGCGGTCGGGTTCATGGCGGCGCTAGGCTTCATCACCGGAGCCGTCCCGGCATTCAACGCGATGCGCGTCAACGTGATCACCGCCTTCAGGAGGATCTAGGCATGACCTCCCTCTTCCGACAGATTTCCGCTGTCGTCGCCATGACGATTGGAGGGCTGCCGAGCCGCTTCTGGGGATCCGTGACCACGATCTTCTCGATCGCGCTGGTGGTGGCCACGTTGCTTGCCTTCCTCGCGATGTCCAATGGCTTCGCGAAGACTGTCGCGGGCACCGGATCAGACGACATCGCCATGATCCTCGGGACAGGATCGGAAGCAGAGTTGAACTCCACGATGTCTTCGGAGGCTGTACGCCTTCTAGAGGAATCACCCGGCTTTGCCCGCGATGCAGCTGGTCGACCAATAACCTCGCCCGAACTCTACGTCGTCGTCGGCGCCAACCGGAGGGCCGGCGGCGGCGAGGCCAACGTATCACTGCGTGGGGTGACATCGCGCGCGCCGGAACTCCGCCCGGGCTTTCGTCTGAGTTCCGGACGAATGTTTGAACCGGGCACGAACGAAATGATCGTCGGCGCCGGCGTTGTGCGCGAGTTCAAAGGCTTTGATCTGAATACGGAGCTTCAACTCGGTGGAAGCGGCTGGAAAGTTGTTGGCGTGTTCGAAGTGCCCGGCACAGTGTTCGACAGCGAGCTCTGGGCTGACCTCCCAGTGGTGCAGAGTCTGTTCAATCGCGGCCCATCGGTTCAGGCGCTGCGCGCGCGCCTTGAATCTCCGGCGTCACTGGCCGAGGTCAAGGCTTTCGTAGCCAGCGAGCCGAGGCTTCAAGTTGATGTAAAAACCGAGAAGGAACACTTTGCGGGTGAGGCCCAGTCGCTCCAGTATCTCGTGTACTTCGGATGGGCGCTCTCGATCACGCTCGGCTTCGGCGCGCTCGCTGGCGCTCTGAATACAATGTACGCAGCCGTGGAAGCGCGCAGCAAGGAGCTCGCGACTTTGCGTGCAATCGGCTTCGGCGGCTTCCCGGCATTCGTAGGCGCCATAACGGAGTCACTCGTGCTCGCGCTTGCTGGCGGCCTTGTCGGCGCAAGCGCTGCCTACCTGCTCTTCAACGGCTTTACCGCTTCAACCCTCGGCGGCGGATTCACGCAGGTCGTGTTCGATTTCAACATCGGGCCCGCACAAGTCGTCGCCGGAGTCCAACTGGCTTTGCTGCTTGGGTTTGTGGGCGGTATTTTTCCCGCTCTTCGCGCAGCCAGAACGCCCCTTCTAAAACTGGGTGCGGACTGACCGACCCAGACAGGGGCCGGAACCTTTCAGGCCCGCTCTGACGTCTGGAATGCTCGCGCGTCCAGGATTACGGTCAATCGACCGCCCTCGCCCAGACCTGGGTAGCCGAGATTCACATCTTGAGCCGTCGGTCTGAAGGTACGGAAATCTTGTGATTGCTTCTCAGCCGCACCCGCTCTGCTGAACTGCGACGTTAAGCGCAAGGCGCAGCGGACGTCGCGTGCGCGAAACCCCAATGAATCAGAACCGCGTTCCCCACTCTGGGTAGTTGGCAGCTGTCCGACGGAGGTTCTGAGCAAACAATCCGGCTACAAGCAAGTAACGTAGACCGGCGGGGAGCTGGCAAAGGCGTCGGGAGGAGTTCTTCATGGGAGCGGCTTTGTTTCCGCAGGATCCTGCGAACCGCGGCGACCTGCAGTATGAAGTGGCCTTCAAGCTCGCGCTCGTTGCGCGGCGCTTTCGAGCGCGCTTCGCGGAACGCGTGAAGTCGAGCAGCCAGACCGAGGCGCGCTGGAGCGCCCTGTACCAGCTTGCGCGAGAACCGCGCGGCCTCATCCAGAGTGAGCTCGCCGAACGTATGGGAATTCAGGGACCGACTCTCGTGCGCCTGCTCGATGCGCTCGAGGCGCAGGGCCTGGTGTGTCGCCTGTCCACGCCTGAGGATCGTCGCGCCAAGCGCGTGATGATTCAGCCTGCCGGCGAAGCGATGGTCAAGGAAGTCGATGTTGTCGCGGCGCAATTGCGCGAAGACACCTTCGCGGGCGTGACGATTGAAGAACTGCGGATAACGCTTCAGGTGCTTGAAAAGCTCGGCTCGGCGCTGGCCCCTGCCGTGAATGATACGACCCAGGGCGAGGCGTCCAAGGCGCGTTTAGTAAGCCTACTGATGCCTGAGTAGGCGGACGGCCGCTGACCTGCGCGACAAATCCAAAGCGCAAGGTTAACAGGCTGGGAATTGCTGGCGCCGGTTTTGCGTTGGGCTACTGTATTGGTCCAGGCGCATGCCAATCAGCGACACTCTTTACGGCAGCATGGCCGTAACTATGGTGCTCTGGCAGGCCCTGCCGCAGGTTCGGAGTACTTAAATGCGCCTCGCCCTTGGTTGTCTGATCGCCGCCACCGCTCTTTTCCAGGCGCCGGCTCTGGCTGATCCCAGCATCAAGACCGCCATGCCGGCGATCGGAGCCTCAATTTCCAACGGCCAGCTGGTTGTCCGTATGGAGCGCAACCTGACTGGCGCTGTCCATAACATGGAACCGCGCACACTTCAGGTCTTGGCGCGTGATGCCGAGGGCAAAGTCGTGTTCGAGAGTGCGACGGCGGTCACAAACCGCATGACTTACGCGCGCATCCCGGCAACCCCTGCCCTCACCTCGGCCGCAACGATCGCAGTCTCGCTCCGCTAGGTCGAGCGGCCTAGCCGAACGCGTAGGACAGACGCAGGCCGAGGATCGTATCGGAGTCGCCGCCAAAGCGGGCATCCTGCACGCCCACTTCAAGCGTCAGTTCATCGCTGATGTCGTGACCGACCGAAACCTCGAACTTCCGAAGATCGAGATCACCGGCAACCGCGTTCTCGTTCCAGCCCGAGGCGATGACATTCACAAACCAATCGCCAAGGCCGATCTCGGCGGCGGCGGTATAGAAATCGCGATGAGCGCCATCGACGCCATCGGCGTTCCGGGACATGCCGATTTCCGCCATTGTCGAGAGCGCCAGGCCGGACTCTTCCGGGAATACGTAGGACGCGCCGACGACGGACATGTGTTCATCCGACTCGCCAGGCGTATCGCTGGCAAGATGGCGATAGCCGACAGAATACCCGAAACCGTTCTCCAGCGCCCCATCGAGGCTGGCAGCGTAGGATTCGAGATTGCTGGTGTTGGCCAATCCGCCATCAGCTAGGACAACGCGATTGCGACGACCGCCGATTGAACCCGAGAGAAATGAACGATCCGAGGTGAAAACAGCCGCCGAAAGCGTGTGCTCCCCGTCGAGGCCGAAGATCGAAGACAGCGAGATATCGCCGCCGACGCCGACCTGCTCGGTGATCTGGTAGGCTTCACCTACCTCAGCGCCGTAGAGCCCCGGCACAAGGTCCGCCGCGGATCCAAAGACCGGATTCAACTTGCCCGCATAGAGCGAGAACCCTTCGCCAGAGTATTGCACCGACAGAGTTTCGACGTAGGCGTCTTCCGCATGGAAGGCCACATCGGTGACCGGATCTTCAACGGGCTCGAGCACCGCATCCAAATGGACCGTCCAGCCGTCAGCGACACGAACGCCGAGCGCGTATTCTACCGTCGCCGCAACAACGTCCTGGCCTGACTTCGCGTGATCGTAGGTGAGCTCGACTACGCCCTGCTGGTTGATCGCGCTGCCTTCATCATCCGTCTGCGCAAATGCAAACGGGCTGGCCAGCGTCAGAACGGAGGAGAGACCAGCAAGAAGCGAAGTCCGGCGAAGCAATTTGGTCAGCATGAAAGCTCCAGTGGCTCGAGATCCAATGGAACCTTGCTACCAGCGCAACTCTAAGATCACGCGGATATGCTGATGACAAACTGACTGGTAAGCTTAACGCACTGACAGCCTTGGTTATCAAATCGATAATTGCGGCGCGGTCGAGACCGGCAATGAAAAAGGGGACCCGTTTGCGGAGTCCCCTTTCGATTCGTACACGGATGATTGTCGCTCATGGCGCCGATTGAGATCAAGCGGCCTTGAGCTTTTCGAGGAAGTCACGAGCAACCGCGCTGAGGCGTTCGGTCAGTTCCTCGACCGCGCGCGCGCTGGATTGAACGCTGTCGGTGGCTTCACGGGTCTTGGCAGTAACGCTGCTCATGGCGGCGACACTCACGCGAGCCTCCTCCGAACGGCTCGCAGCGGAGTTCACGTTCTCGGCGATGCTGTTCGTGGCTGAGCTCTGTTCTTCGGCAGCGGCGGCAACCGCGACGCTGAGTTGCTTCATCTGTTCGATGAGCTTGACGACCTCGCCCAGCTGCCCGGTTGAACGGTTGCTGATCCCCTGGATTTCGCTGATGCGACGCGACACGTCTTCAGTCGCGCGCGAAGTCTGGCTCGCCAGACCCTTCACTTCACTGGCGACCACAGCAAATCCGCGACCCATTTCTCCGGCGCGGGCCGCTTCGATGGTCGCGTTGAGCGCCAGGAGGTTTGTTTGCTCGGCGACGCTTCCGATGACGGAGACGATCTCGTCGATGCTGCGCGCGGAGTCGGCCAGTTGCTGGGCCGTCGCGCCAGCGGCGGCGCCTTGAGACGCGGCCATTTCGGCGGAGCGCGCCGATTCCGACATGCGCGTTGCAATCTCCTGGATCGAGGCGCTGAGCTGGGTGGTGGCGGCGGCGATTGTCTGGACGTTGGCGTTTGCTCCGGCCGTCGCATCAATTGCGTTGCGCGCGCTGTGATTGGCTTCGTCACAGACCTGCTCAAGCGAAGATGCGTCGCCTAGCAGGCGGTTTGACGACTGCCGCAGTGTCGACAGGCTGGCGGCGAGCTGGTCGGCAAAACCCGAGGCAAGCGCCTCGACACGACGGCTGCGCGCGGCGCGTTCGGCTTCCTGCGTGCGCTGAGAAGCCTCGAGCGCGTTACGGTTGACAGCGTTCTCGCGGAATTTGGAAAGGGCAGCGGCCATGCGACCGATCTCGTCTTCACGCTTGGCGTGGGGAGCCTGAACGCTGGTGTCGCCGGCGGCGAGCTTGTCCATCGCTGCCGTGATATCGACGATTGGCTTGACCACCTGCCTGCGGGCGCCGATCACGATGACAATGACCGTCCCGACGGCGAGAAGCGACGCGACCAGCATTGCGATCTCGGACATGAAGCCGAGAGCCCTGGCGTCAGTGACAGCCCGTGTCGAGACGTCAGTGATTTTGTCGGACGCGTCTGACATGGCGGTTTCGAGGGTGCGAAAATCGTCGAAAAAGCCTGGCAGCATTGCGAGAGCCGCTTGCTCATCGACGACAGACGTCTCGATGAGTTTCGTCGCTGTCTCGACGTATTTTTCGAGGTCTGGCTTTACCGCCTGGATGACGGATTCGAGCTCGTTGCCGTGCGTCAGGACCGCGTTGGTCTCGATCATGTCGCGGAAATGTTCGACATGCTCATTCAGGTCGGCTTTGACGTCGTCAACGGAAAGGCCATAGGCGGGGTTGGCCGCAGCAAGTGACGCGAGCACGTCGCTACGCAACGCATCGTGCATCATGTCGGCTTCGAGGTGGTTGCGAAGCACATCGCCGACGTCGGTTGTGCGTTTGAGCGTCTCGCTCAGCATCCACGTGGCTGCTCCGCCGACGACGCCGGCCAGGATGGTGCTTCCGAGGACGATGCCGCCCGCCTTGACTGCCAAAGATCCGATCGAGCGCTGACCCAAGTGCGTCCCCTTCTTGCCTGCCCTGTGCCTGTGCATGCGCCGTTTGTTACAGCACACACATTTGCGACCAGCACTCATGCATGGGGTCAGTTAATGCTTGGTGTCTTCGCGTTAAGGTAAACCGTAAAATTCGGCGGATTGTTCGGAAATATGGGATTTCGTAGCGGTTTCTGGAAGGCGAGCCCCTCGGGTAGGCGTTCTGACTGCCTCTGTTATGATCGCCGGATGACCACCGCCGCGGCCCCCGTCAAACGCAGCGACGCCCTGCTCTATTTCATGGGTATCGCGTTGAGCGTACCGACGCTCATCAGTCTGATCCATCGCCAGCTGCATCTGCCAATCGCGCCAGACGTGCAGCAGTTCATTGCGGTGTATCGCGCGATGGCGGACGGCGTCTCAGCCGTGATTCATGCGCCCTTGCGCAGCCTGACGCTCGTCCCGCCGGCGCCGCTTATTGACCTGCACATCCTGTCATTCGCCGGCATGGGCATGATGACGAAAGCGCTGGAGGCGCCGGGCGAACAGAAGGACGCCTGGCACGGCATGGTATGGGCCGTCACGTCTTTCTGCCTCGCGTATCTGCTGGTCGGCGTCCTGGTGTTCGGCGCTAATCTCGCCGCGCTGATCACCAACCCGCTAAAGCCGTTCCACTCCGATCACTGGATCGAGACGACGCCCATCCTGGAGGGCCCACAGGGCCGACTGCGCCGTGAACGGACGTATCGGCTCGAACGCGACCTCGCCCGTATAACAGCTGTAACGGTCGGACTGGTCGGCCTGTATTTCGTGCTGAACTGGGTCCTGCTGAATAGCCCCTGAAACACGAGCGCGGCGGCAACACCGGCTTCGCGCCGCCAGCCCGCCATGACGCGCCGCCAGTTCGGGCTTGCCCCGCCCTAGCTGCGCCCCATTTGGGATAGGAATTCAGGTCATATCCGGCGCTCTCCCGGGCCGGAACAATCAACGACCCACGAAAGGTCATTCGACATGAAACGCCTTGCCCTCGCAATGTTCGCCGCCACCGCCCTGGCGGGCTGCGCAACAGCCCCGATGGCGATGGCGCAACCGCCAATCATGGAGCCGCACATGATGCCGCCTGCCAGCGCCATCCAGCCAGAGACCACCATCAATCTGACGGGCATCGGCAAGGTCGACCACGCGCCGGATACCGCCATGATCAGCGTTGGCGTGCAGATCGAAGCCAAGACCGCCGCAGACGCCATGCAGCAGCAGGCAACTGCGATGAATGGCGTGTTCGCCGCCGTCAAAGCGGCCGGGATCGCTGACCGCGATATGCAGACTGGCAACCTGTCGCTGAACCCGGTCTACGAATATCCCAACAACGCGCGCCCGCGCCTTACCGGCTATCAGGCGTCGAACCAGCTGATGATCAAGGTCCGCAAGCTCGACACGCTGGGCAAGACGCTGGATGCGGTGGTGAAGGCCGGCGGCAACACGATCAACGGCGTCACCTTCTCGGTCGATCAGCCGGAGAAATTCCAGAATGACGCTCGCGTTGAAGCGATCAAGGACGCGGCCGCCAAGGCCGAACTCTATGCCAAGGCCGTCGGCTACAAGGTCAAGCGCATCGTGACGATCAGCGAGATAGACTATTCGCCCCAGCCCATGCCGATGATGCAGATGCGCATGCAGGACATGGCGGCCGAGGCAACGCCGATCGCTGCGGGTGAGGTCTCGCTGCAGCAGACCGTCAACGTCATGTTCGAACTGACGAAATAGCGAATATCGCTGCTGAAATGGAAACGCCGCCCGTGCTTTGCGGGCGGCGTTTTGTCTTCGGGGAGGAAGAATTCTCTAGGCTATGCCGGTCACGACCTCGTTGCGGTCGTTGAGACGCACCACGCTGGGAGCCCACTGTTTTGCTTCGGCCTCGTCCATCTGGGCAAACGCGGCGATGATCACACGGTCAGCGACCTGGAAGTAGCGGGCGGCGGCGCCATTGATTCCGATAGTCTTCGAGCCGCGCGGCGCCTCGATTGCGTAAGTCGAAATTCGCGCGCCGTTTGTGACATTCCAGATGTCCACGCGCTCGTGAGGCAGAATGTTGGCCGCTTCCAGCAAATCGATATCGATGGAGCACGACCCCTCATAGTGCAGGTCGCACTGTGTAACGGCCGCGCGATGCAGCTTGCCCTTCATCATGGTGAGGAGCATTCGGATCCTCCGTGCGCCCAACCTCGGCATGTGGCCGGGCGGATCGTTGCGCATATCGTGAACGGGGGGATAGCCAATGTGGCCGGACCGCCGTCGCGTTGCGCTTGCCTTTACGCTGGCTCGCTCCGGGTTTTTCGGCTTCGCCAAATAGGCTTAGACCTTGGCCCACGCGCCAGCTTGGTTAAGGTGCAGACGGCCCAGACATCAGTCCGGCTTTGCCTGCCTAGCGCAACCGATACATACGGTCGCCGTAAGGAGCATCTATATGGCCCATGAGTTCCGTTACGTCCAGTCCGGCGACTGCACCATCCGCGTTGCCGTGGAGGGCAGCGGCCCGCTGGTGCTGATGGTCCACGGTTTCCCGGAAAGCTGGTCCGCCTTCGAACGCCAGATGGCGCCGATTGCGGCCGCAGGCTTTACCGCCGCGGCGATCGACGTGCGCGGCTATGGCGGATCGGGCAAGCCGCACGCGGTCGAGGCCTACGACATGGCGTCCATCATCGGCGACCTGCAGGCCGTGGCGGACGAGCTCGGCGGCGGCAAGGCGATCCTGATCGGCCGCGACTGGGGCGCGCCCATCGTATGGAGCGCTTCGCTGGCGGACACGGAGCGATTCACCGCTGTGGCCGGTATGTCGATCCCGCACATGGGCCATGGCTCGGCGCCGATCATCGACATCATGCGCAAGATGTTCACCGACAACGGCCTGTTCTTTTACATGGTCTATTTCCAGGACGAGGGCGTTGCCGAAGCCGAACTGGAGAAGGATGTGCGGGATTCGATCCGCCGCATCTATTACAGCTGGTCGGGCGATGCGCCCGCGAATGGCTGGCCGGCGGGCAAGAAGCATGGCGAGCCGTTGCTGCAGGGCATGATCGATCCCTCGCCCTTCCCGGCCTGGCTCCCGCCCGCAGAGATCGACTATCTGGTAGCCGAGTTCGAGGGCTCGGGTTTCCGGGGTCCGCTCAACCGCTATCGCAATTTCCACCGCGACTTTGCGTTCATGTCGCGCTTCGCGGGCAAGAAGATCGAACAACCCGCGCTGTTCATGGCCGGGGATCGTGACGTCGGCATCCGTATGTTCGGACGCGACGTCGAAAGCCGCATGCGGGATCACTTCGCTGACTTGCGCGGCTTCCACATCATCGAAGGCGCGGGACACTGGAACCAGCAGGAGAAGCCGGCGGAGACAACCCGGCTGCTGCTGGACTGGCTGAAAGACCTGCCGCGCTGAGGCCGTGCTATCGCGCTTGTGCGGACGCCAGCTCAGTGCTTGTCGCGACCGACGGAGGCGATGCAAGGGCGATGGTCGCGGTGACCTCCTCACGCATCAGGCTGGAGGCGATCAGCGCGATGTATTCGCCGACCAACAGCGTATCGACCTGCAGCCCGTTCAACGCATCATAGACCGGCGACAGCACCGAAGCGCCGGGACGCAGATAGTCGTGCGGCTCGATCAGGAGGCATGCGGTGGTGCGCAGAACTTCCGGAGCGGCGCGGCACACCTCCCCTTCGGCGCCTTCGATATCCAGCTTGATAATCAGGGCGCGGGACTTCGGTACGCTGGCCAGCAAATCCTGCAGGCGGAAGGACGGCGTGAGGCCACCGTCATGAACGCGATCGGACCATGAGCTTTCAGGATCCGACTGCAGCGAGACGCCTTGGTCGTGCGACCACAGAGCGCCAAACAGCGGGCGAATCTGCGGCTGGCCCGCACAATTCCGCCGGAGCATTTCGAACGTCTCCGGATTGGGTTCGACCGCGATGATCACGGCTTCGGGGTAAAGCCCGGCAAAATGCAGCGCCGCATAGCCGACATTGGCCCCGCCATCGATGATAACCGGTGTCTGTCCGGACGCGCGCCATTTCCTGGCCAGCCGCGAGAGTGCTGTCTCCGCGCGCTCGCCCAAGGCATATTCGTGCCAGCCGAGAACGCTGGAGGCGACAACCGGATCGCTTTCGCGCGGCCGCACTGCAATCCGCTCGCCTTGCCAGCGCAAAGTGAGAGGTTTGCGCATCCCCAGTTTTCGACGAATACCGAGCGAAATGGCGGCTGGCAGCCCAAAGGCGCGAGCAAGTCCGAGATGGTAACGCAGGCTGTTCAGGATCGGCATGGAACTCACATAGATCGCTGCAGTGCAGCGGCGAGTCCCCGGCAAGGTTAAGAACTTGCCGGTCTTGGTTAGCCGAGCCTGAAAATCGGACGGTTGGCGGCCTAACCCCTAATCAGACATGAAAAACCCTTAGCAAAATTCCGGTGCGCGCCGAGCGAGACGTAAACCGAGATATCGTAGAAAGGTTCAACGTATCGAGGGAACGTCCATGACCCGGACTCAGCCGCCGACCTTTCTGATCGCCGACGCAGACACCCACACGCGCAACTTGCTCGCGGAGGTGCTGCGCGCTGCGGGTTACTTCATGATCACGCAGGCGCGTGACGGAAACGAACTGCTGGAACGCACTGCTGAGCTTCAACCACGTGTCGTGATCACTACGTCTCGGCTCCCCGGTCTGTCTGGCCTTGATTTTACGCGGATGATCCGGGCAGGCTTCAAGGATGTCTCTCGGCAGACCTCGATCATCGTCATGACCGACACGCCCACCAAAGCTTTCCTCGACGCTGCGCAACAAGCGGGTGCCGACGAAATGCTGGCGCGGCCCTTCTCCTCGAAATCCGTCACCATTCGCGTGCAGTCCGTGATCGAGCGCCCACGCGAATTCATCGATTGCGCTGTCTATGTCGGCCCGTGCCGTCGTCGCCGCATGGTCGATAGCTATGATGGTCCGATGCGCCGTTTCATCGATCCCCTGGGCGATGCTCAGCACCTGGCGCCTTGGGAGAGCGAGCCCAACCGGGTGGCTGTCCGCGCCTGCGTAAAGAAGATCAGCGAGTTGACCGCAGGCTTGGCGCCAGGCGACCGTCGCAAGCTGCGCGAGATCTACTTCGCGGTGAAGGAGACCGAAGCCCTGGCCGACGACATAAGAGACGGTATGATGGGAGAGGCCGCTCGCTCCCTTGGTCGCTACATCACCGCCATTGGCGCGACAGGCGCGCCGGATCCAGAAGTGCTCTCGACCCACATTGACGCGATGCATACCCTCGGGATGCTGGGCAGCGAACACCACGAAGAACGCGAGAACCTGATCAAGGGCCTCAAGAAGGTGGTCGACAAGAAGCTCCAACGTATCAAGGCGGCCTAAACGGGGCCCCTGCTGCTCTGGCGCCCGTTTGAGCAACGAAATTGCGCCATCCACTGCCAAATTCCGGTGCTCAGCGCCCGCGTCCTTGACGCATGGGCCTGCGCAAGGGCAGATGCTCCCGACGTCTGGGTCCGCCGTGAGGCGCGGTCAGATGGCAAGTCGATCGATCCCCGCGGGAGAGAGCTGCGTCTAGCTGCAGCCGCCGAAGGCGCAACCGCCCCGGAAACGCTCAGGCAAAAGGGCCGCGGGAGTGACGACAACGCTGGAAAGCGCGGGCCGCCGAAAGGTTATGGGCCTGCCGCCGACGGAGTAAGCGCTTGCGACCATCCTTGATCGGGTGGGCGGCGTGAATCTCTCAGGCACATCCGACAGCGGGGGCGTGTATCGCGAAAGCGGTGCTGCGCAGCTGTCGGAGTGGTTATGTCGGAAGTCTCGAACACCCCCTTGAAGAAAACGCCGCTGCACGCGCTGCACACGCGCCTCGGCGCGCGCATGGCGGAGTTTGGCGGCTATGACATGCCGATCCAGTACGCCGAAGGCATCATGGCCGAGCACAACTGGACAAGGGCGCACGCCGGCCTGTTCGATGTCTCGCACATGGGCCCCAGCTTCCTGTCCCTGCCCCAGCTCGGCGGCGGAGATGAAGCCCACAGGAAGATCGCAAGCATTGTGGAGAAGCTGGTTCCCTCCGACATTGCCGGCCTCGCGCCGGGCAAGGTGCAGCTCACTGTCCTGCTCAACGAGAATGGCGGCATCATCGATGACCTGATGATCGGCAGACCCCCGCGCGAAGACCAGCAGGGCGGCCTCTACATTGTCGTCAATGCCGGCACCAAGGAGAACGACTTCACTATCATCGCCAAGGCCGCTGGCGCCGACGCAGAACTCCACCGCGCCGACGACCGCGCACTCATCGCCCTGCAGGGCCCGGACGCCGAAGCCGTAATCGCCGGTATCTTCCCGGACGCTGTCGGCCTTACTTTCATGACGTTCAAGCAGATCAAGGCCACGCCCTTCGGCGATATCATTGCGACGCGTTGCGGCTATACCGGCGAAGACGGGTTCGAGATGCTGATCCCCGCCGAACACGCAGAAGCCTTCGCCAATCGCCTGCTCGAAGATCATCGCGTGAAGCCGATTGGTCTCGGCGCGCGGGATTCCTTACGCCTCGAAGGAGGCATGTGCCTCTATGGTCATGACATTGACGTCAGCAAGACGCCGGTTGCGGCGTCGCTGGCTTGGATGGTCTCGAAGCCGCGCCGCGAGCGCGGCGACTTCCCAGGCGCCGGCCGAATCCTCGGTGAACTCAAGGAAGGCGTGCCCTCGAAACGCGTCGGTATCCGCCCTCTCGGCCGCGCCCCTGCCCGCGAAGGCACGGAGATCCAGAACCTCGACGGCGAAACGGTTGGCGTCATTACGTCTGGCGGCTTTGGCCCAACGGTGAACGGACCGGTCGCACAGGGTTATGTCGACACGAGCTATTCCAAAGCGGGCACACCGCTGAAACTGATCGTGCGGGGCAAGGCGCTGGAGGCGGAAATCGCCACGCTGCCTTTCGTGCCTGCGAAGTACAAACGCTGAGAGGGATCCACGATGACCACGTATTACACGAACGAACACGAATGGATCAGCGTCGACGGCGATGTCGGCACGGTGGGCATCACAGCCTTCGCCGCCGGCAAGCTCGGCGACGTGGTGTTCGTGGAGCTCCCCGACACCGGCAAGGCCGTGAAGAAGGACGCCGACATGGCGGTGGTCGAGTCGGTGAAAGCCGCCTCCGATGTCTATGCCCCCGTGACCGGCGAAGTGGTCGAGGGCAACGCCGCTATCGTGGACGACCCCGCCAAGGTGAACGCGGACCCCGAGGGCGCCGGCTGGTTCGTGAAGATCAAGCTCGCCGACAAGGGCCAGCTCACCGGCCTGATGGACAAGGCTGCATACGAAGCCTTCTGCGCGACGCAGTGACAGGCTGACATGCACGCCGCGCCTGCCTTCCGCATGGATGACCACGCCGAGATGACCGCCTTCATCGAGGCGCGCCATTTCGCAACGCTGGTTGTCGCCGGCGCGAACGGGCCCGTCGCGGCGCACATCCCGATGATGCTGAACCATGACACTGCGGGCGCCGCCGTCGCACTTGAAGGACACGTGGCGCGCAACAATCCGATGGCGACGATCGCGGGCGCGCCCGTTCGCGCCCTGGCGATATTCACCGGCGCCGACGCCTATGTCACGCCGTCGCTCTACGCGTCGAAGCTCGAACACGGAAAAGTCGTGCCAACCTGGAACTACATGGCTGTCCATGTCGCTGGCACGCTCGAAGTCTTCAGCGACGCTGACGGTCTGCACGAACAGGTCCGCCGCATTACCGACCTGATGGAACAGCCCACCGCGGCGCCGTGGAAAGTCAGCGATGCGCCGGATGACTACATCGCAAAAATGCTGAACGGCATCACAGGCGTCCGCCTGACGATCGACTCCCTCGAAGGCATCCGCAAGCTCAGCCAGAACCGCCCTGAAGACGACCGCACCGGTGTGTTTCACGGCTTCACCCATTCACCCGATCCGGCCGCGCGGCAGCTCGCGGCAGAGATGACGAAGAAGGCCTGACACATGCGCTACCTCCCCCTCACCGCAGACGATCGCGCGGACATGCTCAAGACCATCGGCGCGAAGTCGGTCGATGACTTCTATGGCGACGTGCCCGCCTCAGCCCGCCTGAAAGGCCCCGTGCCGGACCTGCCCAGCCATCAGGGCGAGATGCAGGTCGAGCGCCACATGACGAAACTGGCCGCGAAGAACCGCGCCGCGTCGGACGGCCCGTTCTTCGTCGGTTGCGGCGCCTACAAACACCACATCCCGGCCACCGTGGACCATATCATCCAGCGTTCGGAATTCCTCACCACCTACACGCCCTACCAGCCCGAAATCGCGCAGGGCACGCTGCAGACCATGTTCGAATTCCAGACGCAGGTCGCGGCTCTGACCGGCATGGAAGTCGCCAACGCCTCCATGTATGACGGCTCCACCGCCTGCGCCGAAGCCGCCGTGATGGCCTGCCGCGTCACAAGGCGGAACACCGTCGTTATGTCCGGCGGTCTTCACCCACACTACGCCGACACTACCCGAACGCTGTGCGAGGCGGCCGGCATCAAGGTGGTCCAGCTGCCGCCCGCCGTGGATGGCGAACTCGAACTGTCGAAAAATGTCGATGAAGCGGTCGCCTGCGTCATCGGCCAGACCCCCAACGTCTTCGGCACACTGACCGACCTCACCCCCGTCGGCGAAGCCGCCCACGCCAAAGGCGCACTGCTCGTGACCGTGTTTACCGAAGTGGTCTCGCTCGGCCTCGTGAAGACGCCCGGCGAAATGGGCGCGGACATCGCGGTCGGCGAAGGTCAGTCCATCGGCGTGCCGCTCGGCTTCGGCGGCCCCTATGTCGGCCTCTTCACCTGCAAGTCGAAATTCCTGCGCCAGATGCCCGGCCGTCTCTGCGGCGAAACGGTGGACGCTGATGGCAAGCGCGGCTTCGTCCTCACGCTTTCCACGCGGGAACAGCACATCCGTCGCGACAAGGCGACGTCGAATATCTGCACCAACTCCGGTCTCTGCATGCTGG
>CALRWU020000008.1:0-19443 GCA_943371945.1 Azorhizobium sp. AG788 | reverse complement strand
ATGTCGACGTTGAGCTCCTTGTGCGGCAGCTCGGCCGGGTTCTTGATCGCGGTGACCTTGAAGGTCTGGTTGCCGACCGAGACAGTGTCGCCCTCGACCTTCACGTCCATGTTCAGCGGGCCGTGGACCGAGTCGTACTTCAGAAGATGGACGTTGGTTTCCACCGGGCCGAGGTCGTTGACGGCGACGACCTGGATGTCCGTGCGCTTGTGTTCCAGGATGGAACGAAGAACCAGCCTACCGATCCGGCCAAAGCCGTTGATCGCAACACGAACAGCCATCGCGAAACCTCAAATATCCAATGCGGCCGGGGATGCAGGAAAAGGGCCTGACAGGCCACGGTCTTATGCGGGGGCTAATACCGGATTTTGGGCGCGATGCGAGGGCTTTGCGTGGTGAAAATCACGCAATTCACTGCAGCACTTCGTGAGCTAGGCGATAAGCGCGCTTACAGCGTTCGCTAGAGGCGCTCTTTGGCGGCGGATACGACAGCTTCGGCGGTGATGCCGAAGTGCTTGTAGAGCGCCTTGTACGGGGCGGACGCGCCAAAGCCGGTCATGCCGACAAAGCCGCCGTCCGGGCCGATCCAGCGATCCCAGCCATCGCGAATGCCCGCTTCCACGGCCACTTTCGGCAGGGCGCCGCCGAGTGTTTCCGAGCGGTATCCGGCCGGCTGCGCGGCAAACAGCGAGAAGCAGGGCATTGAGACAACGCGCGCGCCGATGCCTTCGGCCTCCAGAGTCCTTTGCGCTTCGAGCGCGATCTCGACCTCGGAACCGGTCGCGAGCAGCACGACTTTCTCGGGCTTGGTCGCAGGCGAAACGACATAGCCGCCCTTGGCGACCAGGTTCTCGTCGGTGTGCGACTTGCGGGCCGGAGCGAGGTTCTGGCGGGTGAGCGCGATCAGCGACGGGCCGGTCGTGGTCTTCAGCGCGACTTCCCACGCCTCGGCGGATTCAACGCCATCCGCCGGGCGGAAGACGAGAAGGTTCGGAATGTTGCGCAGGCTGGCGACGTGCTCGACGGGCTGGTGCGTCGGGCCGTCTTCGCCGACGCCGATTGAGTCGTGCGTCATCACGTGGATCACGCGCTGGTTCATCAGGGCGCCGAGACGGATGGCCGGGCGCGAGTAATCCGAGAACACAAGGAAGGTGCCCGAATACGGGATGATGCCGCCATGCAGCGCCATGCCGTTCATCGCCGCGGCCATGGCGTGCTCGCGGATGCCCCAGTGCACGTAACGCCCGCCATAATTCTCCGCCGACAGCGGCGTCTTGGCAGACGCAGTGCGCGTGTTGTTGGAGCCGGTGAGGTCGGCCGAACCGCCGACCATTTCGGGAACCAGCTCGGTGAGGATTTCCAGCGCCGCGCCGGACCATTTCCGCGTGGCGTCTGCTTTCTGGCCCTCAACGACTTTTTTCTTGTGCTCATTGATCTTCGCCGACAATCCGTCGGGCAGCTTGCCTGAGAGCGCTGCCTCGAAGGTTGCGCGCTTGTCGGAAGCGCCGAGCCGCTTCTCCCAGGCGGCGCGATGAGGGGCGCCTTGTGCGCCGATCTTGCGCCACGCCTGCAGGATTTCATCCGGCACCACGAACGGCGCATGCGGCCAGTTGATCGCTGTGCGGATGCCCGCGATCTCTTCAGCGCCATAGGGGCCGCCGTGCGCCGGGCCGGTGCCCGCGATTTTCGGCGCGCCATAGCCGATGATGGTCTTGCACGCGATCAGTGTCGGACGGTCGGCGGTCTGCGCCGCCTGCAGTGCGCCGCGCACCGCGTCCATGTTGTGGCCGTCAACGCGCATCACATCCCAGCCCGATGCCTTGAAGCGCTTCAGCTGGTCGGTGTCGTCGGCCATGCCGGTCGAACCATCGATGGTGACGGCGTTGTCGTCGAACAGCACGATCAGGTTCTTGAGGCGCAGATGGCCGGCGAGCGTCAGCGCTTCCTGGCTGATGCCTTCCATCAGGCATCCGTCGCCCGCGATCACATAGGTCTTGTGGTTGACGAGATCGTCGCCGAAGCGCGCATTGAGATGGCGTTCCGCCATCGCCATGCCGACCGCATTCGCGAGCCCCTGGCCCAGCGGACCCGTCGTGGTCTCGACGCCGCGCGTGTGGCCGAACTCCGGATGGCCCGGCGTCTTGGAGCCGAGCTGGCGGAAATTCCTGATCTCGTCGAGCGTCACGTCCGGCGAACCGGTGAGGAAAAGCAGGGAATAGAGCAGCATCGAGCCATGCCCGGCCGACAGCACGAGCCGGTCGCGGTCCGGCCATTCCGGGGCCGCAGCGTCGAATTTCAGGAATTCCTCGAAAAGCAGGGTCGCGACATCGGCAAAACCGAGCGGCAGGCCGCAATGCCCGCTCTGGGCTTTTTCGACGGCATCCATGCTCAGGGCGCGGATGGCGTTCGCGAGCGGAAGTTGGGCCATGTCACGTTCTCCGGCGGCCTGTAGGGGCAGGTGTGGGGCTGGTTAACGGCTTTGCGTCTCTGTTCAAAGCGGATTTCCCGCGGCAACACGCCATTGCGCGCTTTGTTCACAGGCATCAAATAGGAGCCGCTGGAAGGATGCGGGGATGGCCGAAGCGCCTGAAAATCAGGAGATTATCGACTCGGCCGTTAAGCGCCTTGAGGCGGCTATCGACCGTCTCGAAGGCCGCCTGGACGGGCTTTTCGAGCGTCTGGACGGTCATCGCGGGCATCAGAAGGAAGCCGAGGCGTTGCGCAAGGACCGGGCTCGCCTCGCGAGCGACCTTGACGTTGCGAAAGCGAGAGAGAAGGAGCTCCAGCGTCTGGCCGATGAGGCCTCGGAGGCGCTCGGAGCTGCGATTTCCGAGGTTCGCGAAGCGCTCGGCAAGGTCTAGGTTTGGGTCTATGATGGCGTTGAAAGGCGGACTGTTTCGTGGCCAAGGCTGACCTTCTGATTGGTGGAAAGCGCTACGCGCTTAGCTGCGCTCCCGGCCAGGAAGCCCGGCTGGAGGAGCTCGGCGCGCGTTTTGATCAGCGTGTCAGCGAACTGACCGAGGCGTTGGGCGATATCGGGGCCGAACGCCTGTTTCTCGCCGCCGGGATTTCGCTGCTGGACGAACTGGACGCGCAGGCAGTCGATACCGGCGCCGCCGCCCTCGACGATCGCATTCGCACGCTCGAGAACCGCGCCGCCACCCTGCTGACCGATGCCGCCGCCCGCATCGAGATGCTGTCACGCCGCGTGGACGAGGCGAGCTAGGCTTTTGTTGTGACGGATGCACGGCTTGCGTGGGACGATTTTTGCGGCGCTGCCCGCGAACTCGAAGCGTCGATGCTACGCGGGCAGGGAGAATCTTCTGAATCCCAGCTGAGGCGTTTGCTTATCGCTCTCAACAAGCTCGACCTTGCATGTCTGGCTTTGCCGAACGTCGGCGGGGTGGACGATACTGATGAAGATGGACCTAGCACGTATCAAGCCCGACTGAGCGAGGTCCGCGCCGCTTTCCCGGAGTTTGGTCCTTATCATTATGTGCTCCCGTCCCCGAATTCGGGGACGGAGGAGCGCGTCGGGTCTGACGCGTTAGTTGATCTCGCGGATATTCTAAGCGAGATCGATTATGCGCTCTGGGACGCGTCTTCGCTTGGCCTTGATGAAGGTATCTGGGTGACCCAGTTTGCCTACGAGTTCCGTTTAGGATCGCGTTTGGCTGCCTTGCGATCGCACATTCTTTACCGGCTCTTCTGCGAGCCGGATGTCAAAGATTAGGCATCGGCTAGCGCACCACCAGCCACACAGCGGCCAGCGCCAGCGCCACCCCGATCGCAAACCGCCAGAGTGGTACGGGTGCAATTCCCGCCGCCGGCCCTTCCGCATTCGCCGCGCTGCGCTTGCCCGTGAACATCGGCCCGATGAGATTCGTGCGCTTGATGATGAGGTAGAAGACGATTGCCGCGATGTGCAGACCGATCAGCACGAGCAGAACGTTGAAGAAGTCCTCGTGCAGATCGCCCGCGTCCTTCGAGATCTCATAACTGACATAGCGCGACAGCGGCCCTGACTCGAGCCCGTCCGTGTCGGACGCGAACAGGCCGAGCGTCACCTGCGTGATCAGCGCGCCGAGGATCGCCACAACACTCAACGCGCCCAACGGATTGTGCCCGAAGGCCGCGCGATAGTTCGGCTTCAACAGTTTCGGCACATAGCCCAGCACCGCGCCCGGTCCTTTGACGAACTGCGCAAAGCGCGCGGTCTCGGGTCCGGCAAATCCCCAGTAGATACGAAACACCAGCAGGCCGAGCAGCGTCAGCCCCGACCAGTAATGCCAGTCCATCCTGTCATTCTCGACGGTCCACCACGAGAACGCGACGCAGAACACGAACAGCCAGTGCACCAGCCGCGTCGGCGCATCCCACACCTTCTGCCGTGCAGGCGGCGAAGGAGGTGCAGGCTGCGCCTGCGGCTGGTCAGAGGGCATGTCTATTTCTTGTGCTCTTCGCGGAACGTGTCGTGGCAGCCCTTGCAGGTCGCGCCCGTCGCCGGGAATTGCGCCTTCAGCCCAGCTGCATCCGTCACAGCCGCGAGCTTCGTCGCTTCCGTCTGCAGCTTCACCAGAGCAGCATCAAACGTCGCCCGGTCGGTCCAGATGTTCGGCTTCGCGCCCGGCTTGCCTGCTTCTGCGGCGGTGCCCGGCGGGAACCACGCGCCCATCTCGTCGGCATAGCCTTTGACCTTGGCGGCGGCCGTGGTGACTGCGGCCATGTCGGGGGTCGCCGACTTGAAGTTGTCCAGCACGACCTTGAAGTTCTTGCCGAGGTCTTCGTACTTTTCGTGCCGATCCTTCATGAAGGCCGGAACGTCGGCCGGCGTCTCGCCCATCGTGCTGACAGGCGCAACAACCGGTTCAGGCGCCGGTGCGGGAGTCACTTCGGCCACGGGCGCCGGTTCCACAGGCGCAGGCGCGGGCTCGCCGCCGCCACAAGCTGCCAGACCTAGGGCCAAAACAGCGGCCGATGCGAACCCATAAGCAGACAGCGCGAACTTCATGTCCCAGATCTCCCTCAGGATGCGGCAAAATACCCACACCGAACGCTAGGGAGCGGCGACAACCCCGTCAACTCACAGACGCGACGGCGACGCGATAAGGCATCATACAGTCAGCAGCGAATGTGATTCGCCGAGCCCGCCGGACTGGAAGCATGCAGGAGGCCAAACTGAATACCGATGCCATCCTTGCTCCTGAAAAGGTGCTCGCGGAGGTATTCGGCCACGCGGCGTTTCGCGGCGAGCAGGGCGATGTCGTACGGCACGTTACCGCCGGCGGTGATGCCGTCGTCCTATTCCCGACGGGCGCTGGAAAGTCAGTCTGCTATCAGGTTCCCGCACTGTGCCGTCCCGGCGTTGCAATCATCGTCTCGCCGCTTATCGCCCTGATGCGCGACCAGGTCGAAGCGCTGCGACAGGCCGGCGTGCCGGCTGCGATGCTCAACTCGTCGCTCACCGTCGATGAAGCCCGCGCCGTGCGCGACGATCTTCGCGCCGACCGGCTCAAGCTGCTCTACGTCGCGCCCGAACGCCTGGTCACGCCCGGCTTTCAGCAGATGCTGCAGGAAGCGCACATCAGCCTCTTTGCCATCGACGAGGCGCACTGCGTCAGTCAGTGGGGCCACGACTTCCGGCCCGAATACCGCGAGCTCTCGCGCATCGCCGGCGCCTTCCCCGGCGTGCCGCGCATGGCGCTCACCGCCACCGCCGATCCCGCGACCCGCGCCGACATCATCGAACGCCTCGGGCTCGAGAATGCGCGCGTCTTTGCCTCCAGCTTCGACCGCCCCAACATTTCCTACACAATCGTCCAGCGCGACAAGGGCAAGGACCAGTTGCTGGATTTCCTCGGATCGCATGCGGGGGAAAGCGGCATCGTCTACTGCCTCTCGCGCAAGAAGGTCGAGCAGACGGCGGAATGGCTGAACGAGCAGGGCCTTCGCGCGCTGCCCTATCATGCCGGCATGGACCCCTCTGCGCGCTCGCGTAACCAGGACGCCTTCATCAACGAGGACGGGGTCGTCATGGTTGCGACCGTCGCCTTCGGCATGGGCATCGACAAGCCCGACGTGCGCTTCGTCGCCCATCTCGACATGCCCGGCTCCATCGAAGCCTACTATCAGGAAACAGGCCGCGCCGGCCGCGATGGCGATCCGTCTGCTGCCTGGATGTGTTACGGGATGGGCGATGTTGTCCAGCGTCGCCGCATGATCGACGAAGGCAATGCGCCCGAGGAGGTCAAGCGCGTCGAACGCTCGAAGCTCAACGCGCTGCTCAACATCTGCGAGACGACGCAATGCCGCCGCCAGGCGATTCTCTCCTGGTTTGGCGAACAGCATCCGGGCAATTGCGGCAACTGCGATAACTGCGTCTCGCCTGCAGACACGTGGGACGCCACCGACGCCGTCATCAAGGCGATGTCCGCCATCTATCGCACCGGCGAGCGTTTCGGCGTCATGCACATCGTCGACGTTGTCACCGGCAAGGCGACCGAGAAAGTCACGCGCCTCGGCCACGACAAACTGCAGGTCTTCGGCAAGGGCGCCGATATCGACGCGAAGACCTGGCAATCCGTCCTGCGCCAGATCTCGGCCTCGGGACTCGTCGCGGTCGATTCAGAACATGGCGGTATGCGCCTGACGGAAGACGCCCGCCCCATCCTGCGCGGCGAAGCCAAGATCATGCTCCGCCGCGACCAGCCGAAAGCGAAGTCGACACGGCGCTCGCGCGAGACTGGCTCCAGCGCGTCTGCCGCGATGTCGTCTGGCGTATCCTCGCTTTTCGAAATCCTGCGCTCCGCACGCGCTGGCCTCGCCAAGGATCAGGGTGTACCGCCCTATGTCGTCTTCCACGACACCACGCTGCGCGCCATGGCCGAAGCCAAGCCCGCAACGCTTGACGCCATGGCGGGCCTTCCTGGCATCGGCAAGGCCAAGCTCGACCGCTATGGCAAACACTTCCTCGCTGTGATCGCCCGCGCCGCCTGAGCTTTTCGGCAGGCGTCATTGCGCAACGCGCATGCTTCACAGGACCTTAAGAATCGAGCGGCAAACGTACACCATTACGGGGTACGCCAGCTTGCTACGTGTCACTCTCGCCGCATTCGGACTGGCCGTCGCGCTGGGCTCTCCTGCCCTGGCGGCGGACGAGAGCCGCTATGCGCTTGTACTTGAAGCGCCCTGGCTAGCCGACGACGCGATAGACGCCGCAAGACAGGCGGGCGGCATGCTCGTCCAGTCGGGCTGGCACAATGCCCTCTTCTATTTTCCCGAAGGCGTGGCGCGTCCAGCGTCGCTGGACGGCGCGATAATCTTCCCCATTCGCAGGCCGGATCCGGTCTGCAGCGGGAAATCCGATACGGAGCCAACATGACAGCTGTCGAAGATCTGCGCGCGAAAGCAGCGCCCATGATCCTGGGGGTCTTGATGCTGTTGGCTGTGGTCGCCACGGCCACGGCATGGTTGCGCGACGCCAACGCAATCATGGTCACGGTCGCCTCCGTCGCGATCTGCCTGGCGTCTCTCCTGTCCTGGCGCTCTGCCCCGCGCAGCGCCATTTCGCGCGCGGTCATCACCGCCTGCGCCGTCACGGCCGTGGGCCTTCTGCTCGTCGCGCTGGAGGGGCATGCCTACATCGTCGATGCCCACATGGCGTTCTTTGCGGTGCTCGCGATTTCGATGCTCTGGGCCTGTTGGCGGGCCATCGCCTGTGCAACCGTGATCGTCGCCATCCATCACCTCGTGCTCAATTTCGTCTATCCCGCGATCGTTTTTTCCGGCGGCGCGGATCTCTCACGCGTGATCATGCATGCCGTAATCCTGCTGGCCGAAGCTGCGGCTCTTGCCTGGCTCGCGGCGAAGGTCGAGCGCCTGCTGAGCGTCGAAGACGCCGCCAAGATGGGCGAAGAAATGCGCCTGATGGCCGAGACCGCCGCCAAGCAGGCCGAAACCGCCCGCCAACTCACCGAACAGAAGCTGGCAGCGGCCGAACACGAACGCGAACGGCAGATCCGCTTCGCTCAGACCGTCGACAGTTTCCGCAAAGACATCACGCGGTTCATGGAAGTCGCTTCGCAGGAAGTTGGCGCCAACCGCAAAACGGCCATGGCGCTCAGTGAATCTGCGGTGCAGGCCGCCGAACGCGCCGCCTCCGCCGCCCGCACGTCGACCCAGTCGTCACAGGAAACCCAGAGCGTCGCCGCCGCCGCCGAAGAGCTCAGCGCCTCGACGCAGGAACTGTCGCAGCAGGCGTCCCGCGCGCTCGATCAGGCACGGCGCTCGCAAGCCATCACCCGCCGCGGCGAGGGCGAGATGGATGCGCTCGGCAAGCAGGGCGCCAAGATCGCAGAGGTGGTCGAGATGATCCGCTCGATCGCACAACAGACCAACCTGCTCGCCCTGAACGCGACCATCGAAGCCGCACGCGCGGGCGAGGCCGGCCGCGGCTTTGCGGTCGTCGCTTCCGAGGTCAAGAATCTCGCAGGCCAGACTGCAACATCGACGATCGAGATCGAGGCGATCATCACCGCGATGCAATCGTCAGTGGGCGGCGTCGAAACGGCCTTCCGCGAAGTGCTGTCGACTCTCTCGGATGTCGAGAGCACGGTGAGCCAGATGGCGCTTTCGGTCGGCGACCAGAGCGCAGCCACCGGCGAGATTGCCGGCGCCATCTCCCGCTCGTCGCAGAGCGCGGGCGAAACCGCCCAGGACATCAACGATCTTGCTGAGAACGCGCGCCATACCAGCGGCGCAATGATCGGTCTGCGTGAAGCCTCCGAGCGCCTCGGCTCCGCCACGCAGTCGATGAGGCAGGTCATTGACCACTTCCTCCACGGTGTCTCCGCCACCGAAACGCAACAGAAGAAAGCCGCCTAGCAGGCTAGCAGGACCGCCGGGCTCCCGCCCGGCGGTGCAACCGAGTTGCGCCTCATTTTGTTGGAAGGCGGGTCTCCGGATTCGGCGGACGCCGAAAAAGTTTCTCCAACAAGCTCAATCACTTGCTCGCCAAAACATGCGGGAAACCACACCGCAAACCGACCGGGCTCCGGGCGCGCGTACAATCGCGCCCATGAGCCTCGACCGAGCGCCTCTTGAGCCCGACGACGCCGCGACCCAGCACGACTGGTTCGCGCCCATCGCCATGCTCATCGCCTGGCTCGCTCACCTGTTCGAACAGATTTCAAAACTCAAACGCATCCGCCGCACCACGAAATTCAAACCCAACTGGCGCGATCACTGGCAGGACCTCCGCCAGTGCGAATGGATACGCGACCAGATCCTCGCCGCAGGCGCCGCCCAGCTGCTCGCCGGCAAGGCGCTCGATCTCGACGCCTTCATTCCGTCGACTGAACCGCCCGCCGACTATGGCGGCCCGTGCCCGAAAACGCCGTTCGACATGAACCGCCGCTTCCTCGCGATGGCGCGCTTCAATGCGGATCCCGAACCCGCCATCCGCGCGCACGCGATGCGGATCGCGCGTCGCGCAGGTATCGATCTCAACAGCCCCCTCCGACTCGCTACGCGAGCCACCTCCCCCGGCTTCGCCGGTGGAGGACTCAACGCTTGCTGCGCGGAGAAGTCCTCCCTCGCCGACAGGCGGGGGAGGTGGATCGCGACGTCTTTGTCGCGAGACGGAGGGGGCTGTGCGCGTGCGCGCGGACCTCCCTTTCAGTTCGCAGAGATCTGGCAATCACCCGCCTCGCAGGCTTCACCCGCGAGATCGCGCCCGCATGCGCGTCACGGCGCGCTTGGGCTTCTTCGCCGCAGCCTTCTTCCGTACGACCGGCCGTGGCGCGGCGACCTTTGCGGACGCCGCCTTCGCCACCGGCCAACGTTGCGTCTGCTCTTCCCAGTGCATCCGGCAGAGTGAGACGTACATCGACTTCTTGATGCCGACCTGGTCGCCGGTCATCAGCGCGCGTCCGTCCTCGGTCTGGCGCACAACCATCGTCGCCTTGCGGCCGCAATGACAGATGGTGCGGATCTCCCGCAGCGAGTCCGCGATCGCGAGCAGTTCGGACGAGCCGGTGAAAAGCTCGCCCCGAAAATCCGTGCGCAGGCCATAGCACAGCACGGGCAGGCCAAGGCGGTCGGCGACGCGCGCCAGCTGCCAGACCTGATCCTTGGTCAGGAATTGCGCCTCGTCGACGAACACGCAATCGACGCGCTTCTTCCGGTGCTCGCGATTGATCCACGCATACAGATCGTCGGCCTCGCCATAAAGCAACGCCGACGAATTGATGCCGATGCGCGAGGTGATCCTGCCCGCATCGGCGTCGGCATAGAGCGACGAGGTGAACAGCAGCGAGCGCATACCGCGCTCCTGGTAATTGTAGGCGGCCTGCAGCAGAACGGTCGACTTGCCGGCATTCATCGCGGCGTAGGAAAAATACAGCTTCGACATGGGCGCTCCCGGACGCCCCTGTTGTGCAGTGGGCAGGCGACACCGCCAAGGCGCGGAGGGAGGCCGGGCCCGCCGGTTTCTGGGGAAAGCTGGTCCCGTCTTGGTCCGGTCTATGCCGGACGCTATATGACGCGTATAATAAAAAGCCTGCATGTCAGGAATGAAAGCCCGCCCATGGTCCGCTATGCGTCCGACCACAAGGAGAAGACCCGGTCGCTGATCGTCGAGAAGACGGCGGTGCGGATCCGGTCGGCCGGACTCGAAGGCGTCGGCGTCGCCAGCATCATGGCCGAGGCGGGCCTCACCCATGGCGGCTTCTATGCGCATTTCAAATCGCGCGACGCGCTTCTGGCCGCCGCCGTCGAACGCTTGTTCGATGTAGCCGTCTCTGTGATCGATCGCATCGAGGACAAGCATGGCCAGGCCGCGCTCGATCGCTACCTGGATTTCTATCTCTCGCCCCGCCATCGTGACGACATTTCGGGCGGCTGTCCGGTGCCGGTTCTGTCAGCAGAGGTCCAGCGCGCCGCCCCGGAGGTGAAGGCCGCGTTTGATGACGGCCTCAACAGGCTGGCCGACCGGCTTGCCAAACTCATGCCCAGGGGCGGACGCAAGGCGGCGGTGGCCCTGCTCGGCGAGATGGCAGGAGTGCTGAACCTGTCGCGTGCCGTCAGCGACGCAAAGGCATCGACCGAGTTGCTGGCAGAAAAGCGGAAGGCGCTTGCGCTCTAGGCCGGCAGTCCGGCGGCCACGAATTTTGCAAGCGCGTCGAGCTGGTCAGCCGAAAGTGCTGCGCCCATTGGGGGCATCTTGTCGCCCGGGTTCACCATGCCCTTCGTGACCTTTTCCTTGATCACGGCGACTTCAAGCCCGTTGGTGAGCGCGACGCCCATCTGCGTGCCCTGACCGGTCGGTCCGTGGCACATGGCGCAGGAAGCCGCATATGTCCCACGACCAGCCGTAAGCTCGGCCGTCGTCGGACCCGACGCAGCGGCCGCCGTCGCCGGCGCGGCCGGAGCAGGGGCGGCGGCAGGATCAGCTGCCGGCGTGGTGGACAGCGAGTCCGTGGTGTTCTCGGCGGCCGGCCCGCTCGGCGGCGGGGTCGTCTCAACGATCGGGGCTGCTTCAGGGGTAGCGGGTGCGGGGTCGTTTGCGGCGGGGGTGCACGCTGCGGCGAGCGCGAAGGCGGAAGCGGTCAGAAAAGCGGTACGCAGGTTCACGTGTGGCCCCCTCAGGTCACTAGGCTGATTTGAGTGTCGCCCATACTTCAGTTGGATAAGGGCGGATAGCCCGGCTCTGTCTGGATGCCGAATGAATTGATCGCAAGTTCTGTCATCACATAGCCGCCTGCCGAAGAATCCGGCAGGGCTGCCAGGGCAGAGTCATGCGCCAACTACGCCCGGGCATGCTCGCCAGCAGCTGTCGGGAAGAGGTGAATGCCCTGGCGCCTTGCCCGCGCCAGCAGTTCGTCCAGCGTGGTCGCGCCAAAGGCTAGCTTCCAGGCGGCGCCATGGAAGGCGCTGACCGGTGCGGCCTCGCCCAGTTCCTGCAGGGAGGTCACGTCCTCGACCAGCACCAGCCGCGGACCGGGTTCGTAACAGGCGAGCAGGCAGGACAGCAGCGCCACGGGATCGAAGGCGGCGACCAGCACCGTCTCGTCACGCCAGGAATGCAACAGGGCTGAAAGCCCCGGTGAATCCGCGATCGAGCGCTGCTCGTGGAAGAAGACCTGCTCCGACATCAGCGGATTGAGCCCGGTTGGCGAGCCGCCGCCGCGCGCGCGGATCACCGGCTGCTGCGTACGGCGCCGTGTATGCGCAACCGTCCAGCCAAGCCTGCGTCCAAGCGTCAGCAACTGCCGTGCGCCGGTCAGCGCTTCGGCGTTTGGTTCGCGGTCGGGGACCGCATCGATCTGCAGGTCGATGCAGAGCAAGCGACAGGGCATTGCGTCCATGGTGGCGCATTTCAGGTCTGGAGACAGGGGGGCAGGCTTGAAGCTTCAGGCGCCAGCGATCAGGCGCCAGAGATCAGGCGACGGCGGGTCGGTCCGCGGATCGGTCCAGAACGCTGGCGTGATCCCATTCACCTTCCGGGCGCATGACCACATAAGGGTCGCTGTCGATGCTGATCGCGTCGTTGCGGGCGGCAAGTTCGCGGAAGCATTCCACATACTCGTAATCCGAGAAGCGGAAGCCATCGCGACCATCGCGCGGGTAGAAGCCCAGCTGTTTCCAGAACGGCACGAGACGTTTCTGGATGTAGCCGAGCACGTGACGATAACCCTTGCGCCCGATCATCTCGACCGCGGTCTCGATCATCAGCTTCACAAGCGCGCCGCCGCGCACATGCTTCATCACGCAGACACGCTCGATCTTGGCGAATGAGGCGAACCAGCGGATCCGCAGTGTCGCGACCGGCTCATTGCGCAGGTACGCGATCAGATGGGACGCGGAGAGGTCGTTATGATCGAACTCTTCGTCATAGGGGCAGTCCTGCTCGGCAAGGAAGACGGACGAGCGGATCGCGACGACTTTCATGTAGTCGTTGAGATCGCGCACCATCTCGATGCGAAGCTCCTGTCCAGTGTGGTTGATCTGAACGGCCATCATGCTGCCATCTCCATGACCGAGGCGCAGCGCCAGAAAAGGTGCGGCGTGGAATCGAAGGGAAAGAAACCGAGGTGGCGCATGATCCGCGCACCGGCATCGGTTGAATCGCGCCCGAAGAAGGGCAGGTCCGGGAAATGCCGGTCGATCAGCGTGCGCAGGCCCAGCACCAGCGCGCCGCGGCTGACCTGGTCCTTGCCCGCGTAACACCAGCAATAGAAGCCGGCGAGCGGTTCGCCCACGCGGGCAACCCATTTCTGATCAATGTGTGCAGCGTCGAATGTGTTGTCGACGAGAGCCGCGACGCCCGCCGCCGTTAGCGCCAGCGGCGCGAGGAAGCCGGTGACTTCGCTATTGCGCCGGATCACCCAGATCGACGCGCCCGTGAGGGCGTCGACGCGCTTGATCTCGGCAAGCGAAGCAAGGCCAGGTCCAAGTTCTTTTGTCGCCAGCGCGTGGACATCCTCGAAGTCCTGGTCGCTCGTTGCATGCGTCAGGCGGACCGACGCCATCATCTGCTCGGAGGCGCCCGGAATGTATTTCGGATGTACCTTTTCTGCACCGAGCGAGGCGAGCAGGGTGTGTGCGTTCTCCGTCATCACTGTCATCCCCAACACCGTCGTTAATCTCTTGCTAACCATTCAACACAAACTGGAGAGTTGCGCCATCGCGATTCAGGCAGACCGGGTATGACCACCAAGGACTCCAACGAACGCACAGGTCGCGACCTGGTCGACTGGTCTGACCTGCGCACCTTCTATGCGGTCGCGAACGCGGGCTCGATGAACGCTGCAGCAGAGGCGCTTGGCGTTACGCAAAGCGCGATTTCGAAACGACTCGGACAACTCGAAGCCAGACTTGGTGCGCGACTGTTGGAGCGATCACCGTCAGGCATTCAGCTAACAGAGGCAGGACAAGAAGCGTTCGATCACGTGACGACGATGATGCGCGCAAGTCAGTCTCTGGAGAACACGCTCAAGGGACTTGAGACGAAGACACAGGGCGAAGTGAAGATCTGGGCCAATGATGGCGTACTTGGCTTCTGCATTGCGCCGAATGTTTCATCTTTCCTTGCCGAGAACCCGGGTCTGCGACTGACCATGTTGTCCGATCGCAACCTGCCGCGACAGGGGCAGGGCCACGCCGACGTCGTTGTCGGCTTCGAACAGCCCAAGCAGGCGGAGGTGATTTCCTTCCCCGTCGCGACGTTGCACTACTGCGTTTTCGCCAGTCGAGACTATCTGTCCACCTACGGAGCGCCCTCGGGGCCGCTCGATGTTGCTCAGCACCGTGTCCTGAATCACACGCTTTATGCCGAGAATCCCGGCTGGAAAGAGAAGACTGCGCAGATCGCGGCGCTCGTTGAGCCCACCCTGCTGACTGATTGCAGCGCCTCGCTTCTGCAGGCGACCGCCTCGGGCGCGGGAATAGCGGTTATGCCGAGCTATGCCGCGCAACTCGACAAACGTCTCGTCGCGCTGCCGATGCCGCCGATGGCGTCGGTGAAAGTCTGGCTGAGCTTCCACGAGAGCGCCCGCCGCGCGCCGCGCGTGCGCACCGTCGTGACATGGATGCGACTGATCTTCGACCGCCGCAAAAGCCCCTGGTTCCGGGACGAGTACGTCCCACCCAGCCTGTTCGAGAGCGCCGCGAGCATTGCGTGGCCCGACGAGCGCGCGGCGTGAGGCCGACTCTCATTTGACCCTGATCTGACGGGGCTTTTCGAAACACACGGCTGCGTCGGAACGACGCGAGTTAACACGCAGCTGCGCCGCAAATTCGTCCAGATTGGAAGGCGTGCTGAGACCATCCGGGACGCTGCAATCGCTCAGCGGCCGTGACCCGCACGAGGTCGCCGCGCCCCGCTTGAAAACGCGCCAGCAGGCACAAACTAAATCGGTGTTTGGCCGAATTGCTGTCTGGCCTGTTTTCTGGCCCAACTACACACCCGGCTAGGCCGGCGCATACGGAGTTGCACATGAACCGCGGAGTTGTGATTGGCGCTGTTGGCGGCCTGGTCGCCGGCGTGAGCCTCGGGGCCCTGGCCCTCGCGTCCCCATCCTTCGCTCTTTTCGCCCCTAATGGCGCATCGATCGCCGCCCCCGCCGCCGCCCAGCTCGCCCTTCCGGCGCTGGCGCAGGATGCCCGCTGGGGATCGCTCCCCAATCTGGCTGACCTTGTCGAGGCGGCGACGCCTTCGGTCGTCCAGATCAATGTCCGGCAGTCCGCCAAGGTCCGCACCATGGCCGGCCCGCAAGGCAATCCGTTCGAAGGCACGCCGTTCGAGCGTTACTTCGGCGCGCCCGGCCAGGGCGGTACGGACGAGATGCCTGACCAGCGCGGCTCCGGCTCCGGCTTCTTCATCGAGGGTGGCTATATCGTCACCAACAATCACGTCGTCGAAGACGCCAGCAAGATGACGGTTGTCTTCACCGATGGGCGCGAAGTTCCTGCGACGCTGGTCGGCGCTGATCCCAAGACCGATCTTGCCGTCATCAAGGTCGATGCGAAGTCGGCGGCGCGCCCGCTGCCCTGGGGCGACAGCGCCTCGGCCCGCCCCGGCGACAGCGTGTTCGCGATCGGCGCCCCGTTCGGTCTCGGAAACACCGTGACCGCCGGTATCGTCTCGGCGCGCGGCCGCGACATTCGCTCGGGCCAGTATGATGATTTCATCCAGGTTGACGCCCCGATTAACCCCGGCAATTCGGGCGGCCCGCTGTTCGACCGTTCGGGCGCGGTGATCGGCGTCAACTCGGCGATCTATTCCCCGTCAGGCGGAAACGTCGGCGTCGGCTTCTCGATCCCGGCGGCGCTCGCCAAGGGCATCGTCCAGCAGATCATCGAGCACGGCTCGGTCCAGCGCGGCTGGCTCGGCGTGGGCATCGCCCCGGTGACGCAGGATATCGCCTCCAGCCTGAAACTTCCCACCGCCAAGGGCGCGATGGTGAGCCAGGTGACCAACGACAGCCCGGCCGCCAAGGCAGGTCTGCGCGAGGGCGACATCATTCTCGCCTTTGGCGATCGTCCGGTCGACCACATCCAGGATCTCACCCGCGCTGTCGCCGACACCAAGGCCGGCACCACGCGCGACGTGAAGATCTTCCGCGATGGCCGCCAGCAGACGGTGAAGGTCAACATCGCTGCGCTCAAGGACGATAGCGCGGAACCGGTTCTGGCCAGCGCCAACGGTGATGCGGGCAAGGCGTCAGGCCTTTCGCTCTCGAGCCTCGGCCTGTCGCTGTCCGCGACGGGCGGCGATGTGGTGGTTTCGTCGGTGAAGGTGAACTCGCCGGCGGCTGAAGCGGGCATCCGGGTTGGCGACAAGCTGCTGAAGGTCAACCAGACGGCCGCCGGCTCGCCTGAAGCGGCCCGGAAAGCCGTTGAAGAGGCCAAGAAGCAGAACGGGACGGCTGTGCTGCTGCAGTTCGACCGTGGCGGCTCGAAGTTCTTCGTCGGGGTGCCGTTCTCCGACTAACAACGACGTTCCCTCCGGAACCCAGGCGGCCGCTCCGAAAGGGGCGGCCGTTTTGCTGTTAACTCAGCCCCAGATCGCCGCACCCCCGAAAAGCCCAGCAAAACGCTGCACGGAAATGCAGACCGGCAGGTTTTGCCTACCCTTTCTTAACCACTGATTTGCGATGGTTAACGGCCGCAAACCATAATCTCGGGAGTATCGCTCATGGATGGCCTGGAAGTCCTCGACCTCGGCCGTGACGCCCTCTGGACCACCGTCTGGATGTCGGCGCCGATCATGATTGCCGGCCTCGTGGTCGGCCTGGTCATCGCCTTCTTCCAGGCGCTGACGCAGATCCAGGAGATGACGCTGGTCTTCGTTCCGAAGATCATGGCGATCTTCGCGGCCCTGCTGATCTTCCTGCCCCTGATGGGCGCGCTCCTCGCTGGCTTCTCGAACCAGATCTTCGAACGCATAGCCGCGTTCTAGGGAGCCTGCGCCGTTGGAGTTTCTCAACACATACGCATGGATCGGGGCGCTGCTGTTCGCGCGCCTTGCCGCCGTGCTTATGGTTGCGCCTGGCTGGGGTGAACAGGCGGCGCCGCCGACCTTGCGCCTCGGCCTCGCCGTGCTGGTGACGGCGACGCTCGCGCCAACGCTGGCGGTGAGCACGCCCCGCCTGCCGGCGAGCATCGTCATGGCGATCCCGATGATCCTCTCGGAAATCATGATCGGGATTATCCTTGGCCTCGGCGCGCGCATCATGATGAGCGCACTGCAGGTGGCGGGCGCCACGGCGGGCATTGCGTCGGGTCTGGGCTTCGCGCAGCAGATCGACCCGATCGCGAGCCAGCCCGCAGCGATCTTCTCCGGCTTCTTCTCGCTCATGGGCGTTGTGCTGCTGATGTCAGCCGGCCTGCATCGCGTGATGATCGAGGCGGCGGCCGACAGCTACAAGCTGTTCCCGCCCGGCGCCTTTCCGCCAATCGGCGACGCGACTGAATTCATGATCGAGGCGGTCTCGACGTCTTTCCGGCTCGGCATCCAGATCGCCGCGCCTGTCCTGATCTTCTCGCTGATCTTCAACGTCGCGCTGGGTCTTGTCTCGCGGCTGATCCCGCAAGTGCAGGTGTTCATGACGGCGATGCCGCTGTCGGTACTGATGAGCGTCGCCGTGATCGCGCTCGGCCTCGGCGGCGGCATGATGGTCTGGCTCGACGCGATGGAGACGCAGATGCGTCTCTTGACGGTGCAATAGGGGCGCGCCGTGGCAGAAGACCAGGACAACAGTCAGAAGACAGAAGATCCTACACAGCATAAGCTCGAGGAAGCTCGCAAGAAGGGCGACGTCGCCAAGAGTCAGGACGTCCCGATCTGGTTCCTGATCCTGGCGACCGCCGCGATCATGGCGGCGGGTGGGCCGCTGGCCAGCATGATCGCCGACCCGCTGGTTCGCATCATGGACCATCCGCACGCCTTCCGGCTGGAGAATGGCGGAGCCCAGCAATTGATGGGCAGCCTGCTGATGGCGCTCGCGCCTCCGCTGATGATCATTTTCAGCATCATCGCCGTCGCCGGCGTGCTCGGCCACCTCGTACAGCATCGGCCCATGTGGACAGGGGAGAAGGTCAAGCCTGACCTCTCCAAGCTGTCGCCGGGCAAGGGCCTGCAGCGCATGTTTGGCGCGGAGGGCTGGATGAACCTGTTCAAGTCGATCCTGAAGCTCACGGCCATGACGGTCGCGATGCTCTATGCCGTCTGGCCCGAAGCCACCGCCATTTCTGAATCGGCGCAGCTCGATCCTGCGGGCCTGCTGTCTATGAGCCAGGCGATCACGGGTCGTTTGCTGATGGCTGCCATCGTCGTCATCGGTCTGGTCGCCGCAATCGACTATATCTACCAGCGCTGGAGCTACATGCAGCGCATGCGCATGTCGCAGAGAGATATCCGCGACGAGGTCAAGCAGCAGGAAGGCGACCCGCACATCCGCGCCCGCCTGCGCCAGATCCGCCTCGAGCGCTCACGCAAGCGCATGATGCAGAACGTGATGAAGTCCACGGTCGTGATCACCAACCCGACGCACTATTCGGTCGCGCTGCGCTACGACCCTGACGTGGATGCGGCGCCCGTCTGCATGGCCAAGGGCGTTGACGAGGTAGCTCTGCGCATCCGCGAGAAGGCCAAGGAACACAACATCCCCATCGTCGAGAACGTGCCGCTGGCGCGCGCACTGTTCGCCGTGGTTGAGGTCGAGGAATCGGTGCCGCGCGAACACTTCGAGGCGGTCGCCAAGGTGATCGGCTTCGTGATGAACACGGCGAAGGGCAGGCGCAAATGACGCTCCTGAGAGGGTTCCCGAGATTCCGCGTTGATTTGACTCGCGATTTTCGCGGTCACGGAATCCTCGCGCAAAGCCTGAAACACGTGCAGACTCAGGTCGTTAACGCGGGGCGTGCTGCTAACCCGCCAGACTCCGAATCACACCAGTATTGCCGGACCTCGAAACGGATATCCGCCTATGGCTGACGCGAACGAACCGCTCGTCTACGAAACAATCGAGACGCCAGCGCCGGCTCCGGCCAAGGGCTTCGATTTCATCCAGCTCGGCTTCTGGGCGGCCCTCGTCGTTGCCGGGGGCGCCGCCGGCATGGCGCTGACCTGGAGCGATGCGGTCGGTCCTGCAGGCGCGGTGCTCGTAATTGCGCTCGGAGCCATGGCCCTCGTGCTGATCCTGTGGGCCGTCCGCGGCGCGGGTCGCAAGCTTGGGGTGTTTCCGGAGAGGGGGGCGGCGGAGGCGGCGGCGGGGGCGACGAAGAAGCACGTCTGGCTTGAGGCGCTGACGGAACCGGCGCTGATCTCGGACCGGGGCGGCGCGAGCGTTGCGGCCAATGCGGCTTACCTGGAACTCGCGCAGCTTGCGCATGAAGTCGGCGACAGCGCACACGCGCCGTCTGTCGACCGCCTGTTCTCGT
>CALRWU020000007.1:0-19671 GCA_943371945.1 Azorhizobium sp. AG788 | reverse complement strand
CCGAACAAAGATCAGGATGCTCCGGCAACTCCACGCCCGCGTTTCCTTGACGCGCAGGAGCCGCGCCACGTGCCGCTGAGCCGGGAGCGCTCCGATGAGGACGCGCGCCTCGCCGCTGAAATTGAAAAACTGCGCTAGGAGGGGAGACGCAAGGTGATGAACGACAACGACTGCCGCAATGGTCGCCGCAATGATCCCTTTGGCCGCGAAGCCAAGCGCGCCGCCTGGCGCGCCCGCCGCGCTGCCCGCCACGCCGGACGTGGCGACTGGAGCCATTTTGGCGATCCGAAATTCTGGGGCCTCGACGCCGAAAGCATGAAGGCCTGGGGGCTGGGTGGCGGAATGGGCGCTGGTTCGGGCATGCCGCCCAGCGCTGACTCCGTCGCAGAACTTGAGGACAAGGTCGCCAGGATGGAGAAAACCATCGCGTCCCTCAACGAACGGATCATCGTGCTCGAACGTCTGGCGCTCAACGACGACGCGCGCCTCGCCGCCGAGATAGAACGTCTGCGCGAAACTGATCGCAAGAAGGACTAGGACAAAGTCATGGACTCGTATGGCATACTCATCCCGCTCCTCGGCATCAGCTGCGGGATCATCGCGATCCTCTCCGGCGCCTACGTCAAGTCGCAGCAGGTGAAGCTGCAGATCGCCAAGGAGTCGCGCGAGTCGGGCGCGATATCTTCGGAAGTGCAGGGCGAGATCCAGCGCCTCAAGGATCGCGTCGCCGTTCTCGAACGCCTGCTCACCGATGGCGACCGCAAGCTGTCCAGCGAGATCGACCGCCTGCGTTCATCTGAAAGGATCTGAGTCATGGACATCATGACCATGATCGTCGTCGTCATCGCGCTGGTGGCCGTCTTCACCCTGATCGTGACGCGGATGGCCTTCAAGCACGAAGAAAACCAGATGCAGGCGCTCAGGAGCAAGGCCGCCGGCGAGACGGATGTCGCCCGCCTCGAACAGATACTGGCGGCGAACCAGGCGGAGATGATGAAGCTGCGAGATCGCGTGCAGGTGCTTGAGCGTCTCGTGACGGACGAAGACCGCCGGGTGTCGGGTGAAATCGATCGGCTGAAGTCGGAACAGAGGGTGTAGGCAAATGTCCATCGGCGTCTTCGAGTTCGTCATCGCCCTGGTTATCCTGGGCACGGTCTCCAGCATCATCACCGGCGGCATGAAGATCGAACGCGAAAAGATCCGCGCCCGCAGCCGCGGCGCCGATGGCGATGCCGAACAGCTGCGCGGAATCGTTGGCGATCTCCATCAGGACGTCGCCAAGCTCAAGGATCGTGTCCGCGTGCTCGAGAAGCTCGTCACCGATGACGACCGCCGTCTCGCCGACGAAATCGAACGCCTGCGCCGCACGGAGACAAGTTCACGGTTGTGAGGTCACACAGAATTCCCGCGCCTCATCGCGCGGAGAATGAATCGCCCGGGGTGAAGGCAATCGGCGACGCTCGCTTCAACAGGCAGCGGTTCTCCGAGGGCTTCCGATGCGACCAGCTCGGCAAGCAGCGGCGCCCAAAGAAAGCCGCGTGAGCCGAGGCCGCCGATGAGGCGGTTACGTCCTGAAGGCGCCGGAGTGCCGTCCGGCGCCTTTTCATTTTGGGGCGACGCTCCTGCAAACGGCAAGCGATCCTGCGTCGTCGCCCGTATCGCCGCTCGCGATGACAGCTCGCCCGCCACAACCTCCGGCCGCAACCGCGCCAGCACGCCGAGATTGTGCACGCGCGCCGCGACGCTGACCTCAGGCTCGCCCCGCGCCGCCTCGAACGTCGCCCCGAACACCAGTCGTCCGAATGCCTCCACCGCATAGCCGCCATCGGCGATCGCGCGCGGCGCGCCGTGCGACTCCATCCAGTCGACCTGTCCCAGCCGTCCCTCAACCGCCGGCGCCACGATGCCGCCAATCTCCGCGACGCCCATCCCCGCGCACACGACGACAAGATCCGCATCGATCTCATCGACCGAAGCGATACGCGCGCGGAACCGCATCTCCGCGCCTTCCAGCAATCGCGCGAGCGCTGCTTCCGGTCGCACCGCCACGGCGCCGATATGCCGAAGCCCGGCGCCTTCCGCCTGCAGCAATGCCTCCGTCAGTGGCGGATCGCCCAGCAGTTTTGCAAACCGCTGCTCCTCTCGTTCGCCGCGCGGCAGGTGAACCGCATCCAGTACCTGCGCAGCCTCACGGCCCAACTCCGGATAGACCCGCCGCGCCAGCAGCCACGCTTCCAGCAGCGCCCGCGACGCTGGACCATCACCCGCATCCAGACGCGGCATCACCAGCGCCAATGGATTCCCGCTCCCGCCACTCCCCGGCGCCGCAGCCTGATCGTAGACCGTGACCTCGCATCCGCGCCGCACAAACGCTCGCGCCGCCCACGCCCCCGCAATCCCCGCGCCGATGATCGCCACGCGCTTCGGCGCAACCCCGCGTTCGGGCCGCGCTTCAACCAGCCGCGCCTCCAGCCGCTCCTTCTTGCGCCCGTGTCCCGGAACCTTGGCGACCTCGAAGCCAACGGCCTGCAGGTTTCGCCGAACCTCTCCCGCCACCGTGTAGGTCGCTGCCCGCGCCCCCGCCGCGCTCAGCCGCGCAACATGCCCCAGCACCTCGGCCGACCACATCTCGGGGTTCTTCGCCGGCGCGAAGCCATCGAGGAACCACGCATCACATTGCGCCCGCGCCTGCGGCAGGCTCGCGGCGATCTCGTCCACGAACAGCGTCAGCGTCAGGCCGTCTCCCAGAACGATCCGCTGCACGCCCCGCGCCCGCTCCGGCCATTGCGCTCTCAGTTGTGCCGACAGCTCCGCCAGCTCTGGCCATGCCGCGTGCGCCCGCTCCGCCGCCTCGCGCGGCATCAGCAAGCCCTCGAACGACATTACGTCGAGCCGCGCGCGCGGCGATGGCCGATGCCGCCGCCACAACTCCCACAGCGCCAGCAGGTTCAGCCCGGTGCCAAACCCCAGCTCGCCAACCGTGAAATGCTCGCGCCCGGTCCACCCCTCCGGCAGTCCGCATCCGACCAGAAAAACTGCGCGCTTCTCGGAAAGGCCTTCGCCGGAAAAATACACATCGCCATGCCCGCGCGCGAACGGCGCAACGCCGCCGTCTTCAAGCGCATTGAAGTTCAGATCGGGCAGGGGCGGCAGGCGCGGCATCAGGCCTTCGGGCGGCTCGCCGTCATCATGTAGTTGACCGACAAGTCGCGCGTGAGGCTCCACTTGCCGGACAGCGGCGAGAATGAAACGCCCAGCGACTCGTCGATGGTCAGCCCCGCCTCGGTCAGCGCCTTGCTCATCTCGTCCGGCGTCACGAATTTCGACCATTCATGCGTGCCCACCGGCAACCAGCGCAGGATGTGCTCGGCCCCGACTACGGCCAGCGCGAACGCCTTCGCCGTCCGGTTCAGCGTCGCCGCGATCATGAGCCCGCCCGGGGCCACCAGGCTCGCGCAGTCCTTCAGGAACACCGCCGGGTCCTGCACATGCTCGACGACTTCCAGCGCCAGCACGATGTCGAACTTCGGTTCGCCCGCCGCAATCAGCCCCTCGACCGTCCCGACGCGATAGTCCGCATCCACATGAACCTGTTCGGCGTGCACCATCGCCGCCTTGATGTTCTTGTCGCCCGCATCGATCCCGACCGCGTGCGCGCCGAGCCGCGCCATTGGCTCGGTCACCAGACCGCCGCCGCATCCGGCATCCAGAAGGCGCAGGCCTTCCAGCGGGCGTTTGGCGTTAGGGTCCAGCCCGAAATGCTTGGTCGCAGTATCGCGGATATAGGTCAGACGGACCGGGTTGAATTTGTGCAGCGGCGCGAACTTGCCCGTCGGCGACCACCAGTCCGCCGCCATCGCGCGGAACTTGTCGATCTCCGCCGGATCCACGCTGGGAGATTCCGGAATTGTCTCGTCGCGGGTGAGTGTCTTGGCCATGTCCCCTATCTGGACCCGCACAAGCTTGTCGGCAACGGGATGGCCCGGCGAACGAACGACGCACGCAAAGGGAAGGGGAATTGGAAAACTGGCCTGAATTCCGCTCCTGAGCGCCAAATTCGCCCTTCAGTCCTGCTAACCCATCCCCTGCATTGCCCTCCGGCCCATCACCCCCTAGACAGCCCTCCGTTGCCGCCCCCCTTTTTTCTGTTTCCGGGCGGCCAAGGGACGTTCGCTGGTCATGAATCGCCTGGTGATGAAATTCGGCGGAACCTCCGTCGCCAACCTCGAGCGCATTGCGCACGTGGCCGACATCGTCGCGGCGCGTCGGGCTGAATCCCGCTCCATTGCGGTCGTGGTCTCCGCCATGTCCGGCACGACCAACCAGCTGGTCGAATGGACCCGCGGCGCCGCTGGTCCGGACCTCCATGGCGAGGCTTATGACGACGAATACGATGTGGTGGTCGCCTCGGGCGAACAGGTCACGGCCGGGCTTCTTGCTCTGGCGCTCCGTCGGAAGGGTCTGAAGGCGCGTTCCTGGCTCGGCTGGCAGCTCAAGCTCGCCACCGACGAGGCCCACGGCAAGGCCCGCATCACCGGCTGCGAGAACCCTGAATTCATCCGCTCGGTTGATAGCGGCGAGATCGCTGTGGTCGCCGGCTTCCAGGGTGTCGACGCCCATGGCCGCGTCTCGACGCTGGGCCGTGGCGGATCGGATACGTCCGCCGTCGCCGTCGCCGCCGCACTCAAGGCCTCGCTTTGCGACATCTATACGGACGTCGATGGCGTCTACACCACCGATCCGCGCATCACGCCGAAAGCGCGCCGCATTGAGAAGATTTCCTACGAAGAGATGCTGGAACTCGCGTCCCTCGGCGCCAAGGTCTTGCAGACGCGCTCGGTCGAATTGGCAATGAACCATCGCGTTCCCGTGCGCGTGCTGTCGTCCTTCGAGGGCGCTGTACCCAAACCCAATACCGGAACGCTCGTGTGCGATGAGGAGCAGATCGTGGAAAAGCAGATTGTCAGCGGCGTCGCTTATTCGCGTGACGAAGCCAAGTTCACCCTGATCGGCGTTGACGATCATCCGGGCGTCGCCGCCACCATCTTCGGCGCTCTGGCCGACGCTGGCGTCAACGTCGACATGATTGTTCAGGCCTCCGCCAAGGCCGAAGGCCGCCAGAACATGGTCTTTACGTGCCCCGACCGTGACGCCGCGCACGCCAAGGCTGTGCTGGACAAGCTCAATGGCAAGGTCGGGATCGAGTCCATGACCGTCGATCGTGATGTCGCGAAGGTCTCGGTGATCGGCGTCGGCATGCGCAGCCATGCAGGCGTCGCCAAGACGATGTTCCAGGCGCTTTCCGCCAAGGGCATCAACATTCAGGTCATTTCGACGTCAGAGATCAAGATTTCAGTCCTGATCGATGCATCCTATACCGAGCTTGCGGTGCGCGCGCTGCACACTGCCTATGGGTTGGACTCAGACTAGGTAGAGCGTCCTCTCCCGGCAGGATCGGGGGATGTACGGCGAACCCGGGATGGGGACGGTGCGCGGGGGGACAATTTGTTCGTTCCCCGTGTCTTGTCCCCTTCGGCGCCCTAATTGGGCGCGAGAACGGCCACTACCTCCGCTTTGCGGAGGCAGACGTGGAGCGGCCTAAGTGACTGGAAGCGGCAGACCAGGCGACAAGGGAGGGCCCCCGCAACGCAGCCATGTGGGCGGCGGGGCGAAGCTGTTGCTGTCGCGCCTGCGCGCGCTCATGGCCAATCAGGCGCAGGACCCCAAGCGGCTCGAACGCGTGGTGGAGCTCATCGCCAACACCATGGTCGCTGACGTCTGCTCGATCTACCTGAAGACGGAAGACGAAAGCCTCCTTCTGATGGCGACCCAGGGCCTCCGCCCCGAAGCCGTCGGCCGCACCCGCATGAAGGATAATGAAGGCCTCGTTGGCCTTGTTTCCTCAACGGCCCGCCCGCTTCGCCTCACCGACGCCTTCTCGCACCCGCGCTTTTCCTACCGGCCGGAAACTGGCGAAGATCCGTTCCACTCCTTCCTTGGCGTGCCGATCCTGCGCGGCGGCCGCGTGCTCGGCGTGCTGGTCGTCCAGAACCGCACCGAGCGCGTCTACGATGATGAAGAAGCCGAAGCGCTGCAGACCGTGGCGATGGTGCTGGCCGAACTCGTCGCCGCCGCCGCCGACACGCTCAGCGCCGGCCTGCGCCAGACCCGCCCGGTCGAACTGCGCGGCCGAACGCTCAACGAAGGCCTCGCTTCCGGCAAGGTCCACCTCTACGATCCGGTCGTACCTCCCGCCCGTCTTTTCGCCGCCGACGCGGAACTCGAAGAACGCCGCCTCAACGACTCTTTGGAAGCCCTGCGCGCCAATATCGACGCCATGCTCACGCGCGCCGGCCCGGTCCTGTTCGGCGAAAGCCGTGACGTGCTGGAGACCTACCGCCTGTTCGCCCACGATCCGAGCTGGGAAGCCCGTCTGGTCGAAGCTGTCCGCACCGGCCTCTCCGCCGAAGCCGCCGTCGACCGGGTCCGCCGCGAACACCGCGCCCGCCTTGAAAGCGCCCGCGACAGCCTGCTGCGCGAACGCCTGCACGATCTCGAAGACCTTGAGAATCGCCTCCTGCGCCAGCTTGCCGGCGACGACGGTGAGGGCAGGATTGCGCCTCCCGGCTCGATCCTCGTCGCCAGCCGCATCGGCCCCGCTGAACTGCTCGAATACCGCGACGCCCAGCTCGCCGGCATTGCCCTGGAAGAAGCCGGCGCCGGCTCGCACGCCGCCATTGTTGCCCGCGCCATGGGCGTCCCCGCCGTCGGCGGCCTCACCGGCCTCGTGACGCGCGCGGAAGACGGCGACGTCATGATCGTCGATGGCGATGGCGGCGTCGTCCAGATCAGGCCTGCCGCCGACATCACCGCCAACTTCCAGGCCCGCCTCGCCCTGTCCGAACAGACGCAGGTCGAACTCGCCCGCCTGAAGGACGAGCCCGCCACCACCATCGATGGCGTGGAGGTCGACCTCTACATCAATGCCGGACTGTCGTTCGACCTGGACCATCTCGATACGGTCGGCGCCAAGGGCGTTGGCCTGTTCCGCACCGAGTTCCAGTTCATGGCGTCCGAGACCATGCCCGGCCTCGACGAACAGTCGACCTTCTACAAATCCGTGATCGAACGGGCAGGGGAACGCCCCGTCACCTTCCGCACCATCGACCTCGGCGGCGACAAGATCGCCCCGTTCATGGGCCGACGCGAGCGGGAGGAGAACCCGGCCCTGGGCTGGCGCGCCCTCCGCATGGCGCTGGACCACCCGTTCTTCTTCCGCCGCCAGCTCCGCGCCCTGATCCGCGCCTCCCGCGGCAAGACCCTGCGTCTCATGTTCCCCATGGTCACCACCGTGGAGGAGTTCGAAGCCGCCCGCCGTCTTCTCGACAGCGAAATGGAATGGGCGATCAAGTTCGGCCGCGACCTGCCCAACCGGCTACAGGTCGGCGCCATGGTCGAGACCCCCTCGCTGGCCTTCTCGATCGACCAGCTGAAGGGCAAGGCCGACTTCCTCTCCATCGGGACGAATGACCTGATGCAGTTTTTCTTCGCCGCCGACCGCGACAACGCCCGCCTCGCGGGCCGGTACGACATCCTGTCCCGTCCCGCCCTGCGGTTGCTGCTCAGAATGCGCCAGAGAGCCGACGAGGCGGAACTCCCGATCACGGTCTGCGGCGAGGCGGGTGGCCGTCCGCTCGAGGCCATCACCTTGGCCGCGCTCGGTTATCGCAAGCTGTCGATGCAGGCGGCCCGCGTCGCGCCGATCAAGCTGCTGATCCGTTCCATCGACATGTCGGTGCTGGCGCCGCGCGTGCAAGGACTGCTCGACAGTTCGGAACCGTCGATACGTAACGCATTGTTAAGTGTCGCGAACGAGCTCGGGCTGAAGATTTAGGTTGTGGCAGTAATCACCGGGCCTTAACTTGCTAATCATCTGTTAGGGTGGGTGGCGTTAAGGCGGTAGGGCGGTTCTTCGAGGATTTGCCTTCCCGTGTCGGACAAACACATGAGCGGCGTGGCCAAGGACGATACCAACCCCAATTCGCCAGCGGATGAGACAATTCCCGCGACAGGCGAACACGAAGCCGGGACACCCGATTCTCCGGCCGCGACCGTATCCGCTATCCCGACTCCCGCCTCCATCAAGGAAGAAGCCGAGACGCGCGCGCGCCGTTCCGCGCCTCACCTCCGCGTCGTGACCGATGCCGATGCAGAGCTCCCCGCCGCGCCTGTCGTTCACCAGCGCATCGGCGACGAGATCCGTGCTGCCCGCGAGAACACCGGTTTCACGCTGGAACAGGTCTCCCGCGAAACCCGCGTCCACATCAGCCACCTGCGCGCCATCGAGGAGATGACGCCGGGCCTGCTCGGCGCTCCCGTTTACGCCAAGGGCTACATCAAATCCTACGCGCGCTTCCTCGGCATGGACGAGCAGACGACGCTCGACCGTTACCTGTCCGAGTGCGCCGCGATCCTGAAAGACCCCGAGAAGGTCGAGATCGCCCAGCCGGCCTCGTCCAAGGCGCGCAAGCTCCCGGTCGCGGCCCCCGTGCTTGGCATTCTGGTCGTCGCGCTCGTCGGCGCCGGCGCGATGCTGATGCTCAACACTGGCGGCAAGTCCACGTCGGCCGTCACGGATACGTCTTCCGAAACGTCGGGTGCTGGCGCTGCCGCCGAACCCGCCGCCCCGCAACTGCGCATCGTCGCGATCAAGGGCGGGCATCTGATTGTCCGCTCATCCAACGGCACGAAATTCGTTGATCGCGATTTCTACGCCAACGAGACCTACGCCCCGCGTGTTGGGTCTGGGTGGACGATCACCGCAGAGGATGGTTCCGCTTTCGAATGGCGTCTCGGCGACCAGTCGCTCGGCCTGATGCAGGCCGAAGGCGGCCCGGTCTATTCGCAGAACGTCGACCTCGCGGCCCAGCGCCAGCCCATCGTCGTCGCCCCGCCGGTCGACCCGACGGCGACGACTGTCGATGGCCTGCCTGATCCCGCGCTCGCCGCCTACCCGCAGACGCCCGGCGCTCCAGCGACCCCTGGCGCCAAACCGGCGCCTGCCAAGCCCAAACCGCCCAAGCCTGTGCAACCGGCCCCGGCGACCAACACCGCGCCCGCACCGGTCAAGCCGGAAGTGACCGCTCCTCCCGTCCGCGATCCGGCGCTCGACGCCTATCCGGACCAGGTCGCTACGCCGCCCGCGCAATAGTTCAGCAGGGTGAAGTCCTCCCTCGTCGAAGGCGGGGGAGGTGGATCGACGCGTCTTCGCGGCGAGACGGAGGGGGCCGACTGCTAGGCAGCCGGATGGGGGGAAAGCTCCGGGTTGACCCGCACCTGCATTGCGCCATTCCCTGCGACCGCCTTTACGGGCCCAGAGTAAAGGGCCAAAAGTCTGCAATCGGCTGACCCGGGCGCACCATGAGCCAAGACATCCATCACCTCCGCCCCTGGCGCACCATCACGCGACGCAAGTCGCGTCAGATTCGCGTCGGCAACGTCCTCGTCGGTGGCGATGCGCCGATCACCGTCCAGTCGATGACCAACACGCCGACCTCGGACGCAAAAGCCACCATCGAACAGATCCGCGGTCTGGAAGAAGCCGGCGCCGACATCGTCCGCGTCTCATGCCCCGACGAAGAGTCCACCGCTGCGATGCCGGAGATCTGCCGCGCCGCGAAGGTGCCGATCGTCGCCGACATCCACTTCCACTACAAACGCGGCATCGAGGCCGCCAAGGCCGGCGCTGCCTGCCTGCGCATCAATCCCGGCAACATCGGCAACGCCTCGCGGGTGAGGGAAGTCATCCAGGCCGCCAAGGACCATGGCTGCTCTATGCGCATCGGCGTCAATGGCGGCAGCCTCGAACGCCACTTGCTCGAAAAATACGGCGAGCCATGTCCCGAAGCGATGGTTGAAAGCGCGCTCGATCACGCCCGCATCCTCGATGACAACGACTTCCACGAATACAAGATTTCGGTGAAGGCCTCTGACCCGTTCCTCACCGTCGCCGCCTACCACCAGCTCGCCGACGCCACCGACGCGCCGCTCCATCTTGGTGTCACCGAAGCCGGCGGCCTGCGCACCGGCACCGTCAAATCCGCCATCGGCATCGGCTCGATGCTGTGGGCCGGCATTGGCGACACCATCCGCGTCTCGCTCTCTGCCGAACCGGTCGAAGAGATCAAGGCCGGCTACGAAATCCTGAAGTCGCTCGGCCTGCGCACCCGAGGCGTCAACATCATCTCGTGCCCGTCCTGCGCGCGTCAGGGCTTCGACGTCATCCGCACCGTCGAAGCGCTGGAACAACGGCTCGCCCACATCTCGGAGCCGATCTCGCTCTCCATCATCGGCTGCGTCGTCAACGGCCCCGGCGAAGCCACCATGACAGACCTCGGCTTCACCGGCGGTGGCAAGGATGCGGGCATGATGTACGTCTCCGGCAAGCCGGACCACAAAGTCTCCAACGCCGACATGATCGACAAGATCGTCGCGCAAGTGGAAGCACGCGCCGCCATCCTCCGCGCCGCCCGAGACTCCGCCGCCCAGGCCGCCGAGTAGCGAGTTACCCCGCATTTTGTTGGAAGCCGGGCGTCCAGATTCGTCGGATAGCCAAAAATCTTCCGCCGCACGTTCAACGACTTGCCCGCATCAGCGAACGCGACCTCGTCGCCCATGGTTCGACGGACGCGCGGCAGAGCCGCGCGGCTCACCATGAGCCGGTGGGTGCTGCACTGTTTCAGAGCTCACCATTTGCGCTCATCCTGAGCAGCGCACGCAGTGCGCGTCCGTCGAAGGACGAGCGCGGCCACGGCCACGGGCACGCACCCGGACCGCCGCTACTTCCAATATTGTTGAAATCCCAACCAACCCACCTCGCACGCCTTGCCTGCGAGATCGCACCTGCATGCCCGCGCACAAGACTTGCACGCCCACCCTTCATCGCGCACTCTCATTACGAACAGATCAGGCAGACCCCATGTCCTTCGCGACCTTCGGCCGACTCGTCATGCTGGCAGCCTGCCTCGCTGTCGGCCCGACCGCGCTGGCGCAGGGACCGACCACCGCGCCGGAAGCCGGGTCGTCCTTCCAGTGCAGCGACGGGACGAAGATGGTGCTCTCCTTCGCCGACACCGGCGAAGGCATTGCCGCCCTGGTCTGGCTCCATGGCGCCAACTACCGGCTCGCCTACCTGCCGCCCGAGCCCGGCCCCGTCCAGGTCGCCTGGAGCGATGGCGAGCATTCCCTGACCTGGAGCCCCGGCGTCCGCCTGATGTGGATGGGCGCCGACACGCACCTGATGTGCGGCCGCGGCGAACACAAGCACTAGAGCAGCTAGATCTTCTCGCTGATCCGTATCGCGAGCCTGCAGCCCGTACGGATGAAAGCAGAGAGCAGGGGATAGCCCGGCGCTTCGGCCGCGCCCTCGGCCGCGGCGAGATCCTTGTGCGCGACTTCCTCTTCCTGGAACTTCGCCATCTTGGCCGCCAGCGCATCTTCACCCGCAGCGTTCAGCTCAGTGACCTGGTCGCCATAGTGCTCCTCGATCACCGTCTCGACCGCCTCGGTGCAGGCATGCGCGGCTTTCTCTCCCAGCAGCGCAGTCGCGGCGCCCAGCGCAAAGCCTGCCGCGTTCCAGACCGGAGACAGCGCCGTCGGCCGCACATGGCCCGCCGCCAGCATCCGGTCGAATTCATCGAGATGGTTCTGCTCCTCGGCCGCCATGCCCTTCAGCTGGCCGATGATACGTTCCTTGCCATGCTGCCGCTCGAACACGGCAAGCTGCCCGCGATAGATCGCGACCGCGCCATACTCGCCCGCATGATCGACGCGCAGCATCTCGTCCCGGCGTTCGTTTCTAAGTCTCAAGGCTGCACCGGTTCGTTGGCGGTATCCGCGAGGATCGGCGGCTGGCTCGCCGCATACAGGCTCAGCCCGGCGAGGACCAGCGACCATACCGCGTTCAGCCCCGCCATCGACAGTCCCCACGGCTCACTCGGCACCCGCCACAGCGGATCCTTGCAGGAGGGGATCGCCTGCGGCTTGCTCAGCAGGTCCATTAGCGACCCGTCCGTCGGAAGCGCGCCGGCGCCAATCGCCGAACATCCGGCCGGTCCCGGTGCGATGTCCCACTCGAACAGCGCGTGCCAGGTTGCGATGAAGAAGCCCACGAGGAAGGTAAGGCCAATCAGGATCGACAGCGCGCTCATCAGCCGTGGCCCGGCGCCGCGCCAGTTCATCACGATCGCAACCAGCGCGATCGGCCCCGCCGTGAAATAGACGTAGCGCTGCCACCAGCACATCTGGCAGGGAGCCTGATTGTGAAAGAATTCAAGGTAATAGGCGAATCCCAAGGTCACCGCAGACGCCAGCAAGGCGACGAGCGGCCACCTCACCCTGTCGAGCGGCAACTTGTTCATGATTTGAAGGTTATCCGTGGCCCCCACGGCGACAATGCGACCAAACGGCAGGCGCCGCGCACGTAATATCTACGTCAGATCGATTTCGTGGCGCCTTCTTCAGGTTATTTCCTTCACGACGCATGATAAGCGCGGTTTGAAACAAGAACGCCGAAAGCGCGGACGAAACATCTCCCCATGACCGATGCCACCACCGTCGAGCCAGCACTCCAGCACACGCCAAAGGCGAAGGGACCGCTCGGCGCGCTTTACAACTGGATGATGCGGCTTGCCGCCGGCAACAAGGCCGAGCCGGCGCTCTATGCGATCTCGTTCGCGGAGAGCTCGTTCTTCCCGGTTCCGCCTGACGTGATGCTTGCGCCGATGTGCTTCGCGCGGCCCGAACGCTGGCTGCGCTATGCAATCGGCTGCACCATCGCCTCTGTGTTCGGCGCTGTGCTCGGCTACGCAATCGGCTTCTACCTCTTCGAGGCGGTCGGCACACACATCCTGAACTTCTTCGGCTATGCCGGAAAGATCGACGAGCTGCAGGCATCCTACGCCGCCGCCGGCGTGTGGATCATCCTGCTCAAGGGCGTCACCCCCATCCCGTTCAAGCTGGTGACGATCGTGTCGGGCGCCATGGCGTTCGACCCCATCATCTTCATTGTCTCATGCCTCGTCACGCGCGCTGCGCGCTTCCTGCTCGTCGGCTGGCTGTTCCAGAAGTTCGGCCCGACACTCGCGCCGATCATTGAAAAGCGCATCGGCATGTTCATGCTGCTGTTCGTGGTGATCCTGGTCGGCGGCTTTGCCGCGGCAGCCCTGATTCACTAGTCAGCAACAGAAATTCGATCGAAATTTACGCAATCCGTGAACCGGATGTTTGCTATCCGCGTGAGATAACTGTCCCGTCGCGAAGGATGGTCCCTCGCGCAGCGTATTCAGTTCCGGGTCATCGCCATGCGCACCCTGCGTCGTATCCAGGCCGTCTCCCTGCGGGTCGCCCCGCAATGGTTTCTGTGCGTCTTCCTCGGGGCATATCTCGCCATGCAGATGGTTAGCTCGAACACCGTCCTCGGCTGAGCCCTTCGGCCCGCTGGTCAACGCCAAATCCTTGCGCTAATCAGTCCGCCCGCGCGGGAGTGGCGGAATTGGCAGACGCAGTGGACTCAAAATCCACCGTCCTAACAGACTTGTGGGTTCGACCCCCACCTCCCGCACCATCGTCAAGCCCAAAAATTGATACCTATCATCCGCTTATGCGCTTGAGCGACTTCGCTGTCCCTCCAGACAGCCCTCCAGCGGCTGGACGCTGTTTTGTAGCCTGACGTTCGCATCCTGGGCCGTTGGGACTGGCTATGGACTGCTCCACGATTCCAGGAGCAGGACGCCAATGACGTCTTTTGGGCGAACTCCCGCCGCAACCCAGCGTCAGCGGTGAATGACCAATCTGGATCGACGCAGCCGGATCGCCACAACTTCCGCCTGGCTAACTCATAGCCCTTTGCAGACGGTCGAGCTGTAGAGGCCGCTCGCTTCGCCGCGCGCACTTTGATCCTGCACAACCGCAACTCGTTGCCCGCGGCGCAAACAGCTCCGGTGGAGAGCCATTATGCGCTACGAGGCAACATACAATCACTCGGTTCTCACGCTTCTGGCAGCCCGAACTGCTGATCCCAATTGTACGGTCAAGATATTCCTAGGGCGGCAGCAGCGCCTCGTAGACGAGATGAACCTACGCTGGACGGATGCAACATATGCAGCCGGCTTGCCGAGCCCGCCGCGCATTCTGACTTTGCTTGTGACCTGACGGTTCCGCTCACACGCCCCTCGCGTTGATCCGCTTCTGGCAGTCCTTCACGCTGAAGATGATCTGGGCGAGGTCCCGCCCGATCAGAAGGGCGGAAGCGACCGGCAATTTTCGGGCGCGGTAGCCATTGGTAATCCAGACCAGGCCCCGCGGAATTGGGCCCCATAGTTGCCGTTCGCCAAATGTCGATTGGGCGACGGCTTGGCCGACGCCTTTGGGGCCGCGCAGAACGGCGCAGCTTCCGTCTCGCAGACATCCGTCAGCTTAGCAGCTGGAATGCTTCAGAAGGCCGGTATCATTCACTATCAACACGGCCGTATCACCATTGTGGACCGCGTAGGCCTCGAGGGCGCCGCCCGTGCGTGTTACAAGGCCGTGGTGAGCGAATATCGCGATATGATGGGGGCGACCCTGCAGTTGTCGCGGCAAGTCGACTTGAGGGGCCGCTGAACTAGATCCCTAAGCATTGCGATCGCGCCACGCGCTGAAGCTACCCCACGCATGTCTGGCGAGGGGAAGGAAGGAGCAGCAAAATGGTGACGAGGCCAAGCGCGGACGAGCTGCCCACCAACCGGTTGCTCGCCTTGCTCACGCCGCGCGACTACGCCAGCCTGCGACCACATCTTGAACGGTTGCCTCTCGAATACAGGAAGTCGCTCTATCAAGCCGACAAGAAGATAGAATTTGCCTACTTCATCGAGACGGGCGTGGGATCGCTTGTAAACACCCTAGCGAACGGCCAGGCTGCGGAGGTTGGAACCATCGGCAATGAAGGCGTGGTCGGTCTGCCGCTCGTGCTTGGGGACGATCGGGCGCCGACCGCCGTGTACATTCAGGTTCCAGGAGAGGGCCTCAGGATGAAAGCGCCTCTCTTCAGGAAGGCGCTCGCGCAGAGTCCTTCGATGCAGGTTGTCATGCTTCGCTACGTGCACGCCCTCTTCAATCAGGTAGCGCAGTCTGCAGCGTGCAATCATTTCCACTCATTGGAACAGCGCTGCTGCCGTTGGCTTCTCATGACGCGGGACCGCATGGATTCGGACAAGTTCGTGCTGACGCAGGAGTTCCTCGCACTGATGCTGGGCGTTCAACGTCCCGGCGTGTCGATAGCCGCAGGCGGACTGCAGCGCGCGGGCCTCATCACCTACAAGCGGGGCAACGTCGTGATCCTAGACAGGGCGGGCTTGGAGAAGCTGTCGTGCGAATGCTATGGCGTCTCAAAGAGGGAGTTCGATCGGCTGCTCGGGGATTGAGAGCGCGGCCTGATCAGCGCTTTTGCTGCCGTGAGTTCGACCGCCCCGCTGCTTGTCACTCGGCGCAAAGACAATCTCTTGCAGCTGCTCGAAGCGGTCTTTCAGAACTTCCCGAACCTGATCGGTAACATCAACTGGCCCGCTCGGCGTGTTCTGTCCAACCCTGCGGCCCCCGGCCTCCAGCTGCGCGATCTCGAATGCCAGGTCGAGGCGAAAGCGGTTCGCCCACTTCAAGCTTGCCGATATTTCGGCCTCTTTCGAGTAGCAAATTAGATCGCCGCACACGCCGGAAAAGCTCGGAATAGAGAGGGCCCCGATCTCTAGGCAAGTACCTCTGATGGTAGGAGATACAGACGCTGGGCTACTCTCGTCGGTTCGAGATCAAACATATCGTTTGAGTGGTCATGACACCGCCAAGCGGGCGGGGGGCTGAGTGACGGTGGTGATTCCGAGCCGCCCAATCAGCGCCGGACTCCGGCGCCTGCGCGGATGGCTGGAAGTGGGCGAGAAATCCAGAATGCCCACGTGGTCAGACGCGAAGGTGCCAAGACGCATCTGCGCACGAACCCAGATGGACGGCGCAGCAACAATCTGGACGACCTGGCCGGCGACAGCTGATCGATTGGGCGGCCTTCGTGCCGCCCTTTCTTTGCGCGCCGTTGAGGCCGCTCGCTTCGCCGTCCGTGGAGTGATATGTTCGACTCTACGAAAGGGTCCGGCGGTGACCGTCGAACGGGATCGCAACTGGTATCGAGAACAGGTCGTCCTGCTGCGACAGGAGGTCGACCGAATGCAAGCGGGCTATGCCCGAGATGGCGACAGGCCATTAGGGCAATGCCTCGCCGAGTTGGCAATCTGCGCTGAGGCCCTTGATAACTTGGAAGGCGCTGACGCCGGACTTCCCGCTCCCCGCGAGGGCTTTGTCTAGTTGCCTTTGGCGAGATTCAACCGGTAGAGCGCAGAGCCCCCGCCTGGGCAGCCGGCCCTCCGGCAAGCCGTGCAGCGCATCATCCCCGCGATGCGCCTTTGGTGGGCTTAACCGGCAGACGCAACATGTCCACGAACAAGGTTGCGACGGGCATTCGACAGTGGCGGTCGGATTGCTGCGGATGGCCGACTGTGAAGTCATCCGGTCGACAATCGATGGCAAGGCGGAGTGACTGACAGCTGTTCTGGCCGTCCACCGCGGGGGGCAAAAGCGACGCGGATGTTGCTAGTGAGGGCGCCAAATCGCAACCTGCGGGAAACAGGTAGTTCCGCGACGCCGGGGCGTTTCTAAACGTTCAAACTGCTGCCGGCGCCGGACGCAGCATGTAACCGAGGCCTCGAACGGTTCGTATCTCCACGTCGATCTGAAGTTCCTGAAAAGTCGTCCTGAGGCGGCTGATGCTACGATCCAATGCGTTGGCGATTGCTTTCGATTTCTCCTGCCTGAATGTGCTTGCGAGGTATTCACGTGGGCACACACGGTTGCCGTACAGAAGCAGGGCGCTCAGAAGGTCGCGTTGACGCGGCTGCAGTTTGAGCGCTTTTGAACCGCAGTAAGTTTCGGTCGATTCCAGATCAAGCCGGAGGGTTCCGACGCGGGCCTCTTTGGGCTTTTCAGCGGCTTTCAGCTCGGTGAGCTCGCGGCAACGCAAAACCAGTTGGCTGATGTCAAATGGCCAACAAAATACGCCCGCCGCTCCCGCTGCAAGAAACACGAGGTGGTCGTCAGCGTTCTGCCGGGACAGCATGGTAATGATTGGTGTCGAATGCCCGGTGGCTTTCAGCTCCCTGAAAGCTCCACGCGGATCCCCATCCGCCACACTACAATCCAGGATGATCGCGGCAACGCGAGGGTCCAGGATCAACTCGATCGACGCGTCGAAGGTCTTCGCAAAGCGGATTTCGACTTGCTCGCCAAGCAACTCCTGCAATACAGCGCCATACCGTTGCGAGTAGTCTCCGACCAGAACGATAATCGCGCGAAAGCCCACTTGGGTGAAGTGATCGCGCGTGGCTGCCGTGGGCCGTATGACCTGGCGCGCATAGTTCAGGGGGGCAACTTGTAGTGTTGACATAAAATTATATCTAATCGTTTCGATAATGTTTGGCGTCAATTCTTTTGTCGATCTAACCGGCTGGCCAAAAGCAAAGTCGGAATATCACTTTGGTCTAGTTCTAAGGTGTGTGCGGCCGCTTATTCTTATTTCGAAGCGGTAGAAAAAGCGCCCAAAAAAATGGAAAATGGAAAAAACTCGCCCTCGGCGCGAGAGATTCTGAGAGTAAAAACTCGCGCATTGCGCGTATGTCGGGCTATTTTAAGTCTCGCGGAAAGAGTTCTTTCTGGAGAGTTCAGAGGCGCACGATAAAGGCTCACCGCAACGGCCCTTTTTGGCCAAAATAACGGCGGAGCTTTACGTGGCGATTTCTCGTTGGGGTGACCAGAACACAGACACGCTGCCGATGAACACGGACCCCGGCCTCCAGAGTGGCCCGGTCGTTGCGGATCAGGGCGTCAATGCGTTCTCGGTTGGCTGGATTGACGGCTCGACCGTCAAGCTGGGTTTCTTTACCGAGCTGGGACAGCCTGACCCCCTGCAGCCAACGGTCGTTCTTACCGATGGTTTCTATGGTTCAACCACGTCCCCTGCCTCGGTAAGTGACCTGCAACTCTCCCAGGGTGGCTTTGGCCTTGGCATGGGAATGGTGTGGGAAGAAAGTGCAGCGGGTCTCCCAACCCTTCTGCGTATGCGCTATGTCGCTCACGTAACTGGCGGGCCGGTTGGCGGTGAATTCGCCATTTCCGCAAACACGTCAGTCGATCAGCACGACGCAGCGATTTCGGCATTCGCGAAGGACAGCGCTGCTGGACGGCCACTCGTTGACGGGTTCGATATCGCCTGGGTTGAAGGGTCCGGTGGCGCGCATGCGCTCGGTAACGTCTACCTTCAGCGCGTCGGTGTTCAGGTTGACCGCGCCAAGAACCCGGTAGGCGGGCTCGTGGCGACGGGCCTGGATGGCGTCGTTGGCGGCGTCAACGATGGGCAGGTTCTGGTGACGGACAACGGCCGCGACCCCTCGGTCGCCGGTCTCTTTTTTGGTGGTGCAAACGAGACGGTTGTCACCTGGATCGACGCCGACAACAACATCAACATCAGTATCTACGATGACGCTGGCACGCTCATCACCAACGGCATCGGCGCCGACCCAACCAACCTGAACACCCTTGACGCTCCGCTTGCGGTGGGTGGGCAGCAGCATGTGATGGGGCTCGCAGGCGGTGGATTCGTAGTGGCATGGATTGCGACCCTGGACGGCGATAACAGCATCGCTGGCCGTGTGTTCACGCCGGGGGCGATCGCAGGTTCATTCACCTCTTCGCCACTTCTTCTCCTCGATGCGCTCGAGGGGGCCAATTCCATAACGGACTTCACCCTGGCGCCGCTGTGGGAAAGCGGCGGCTTCACGCTTGGCTGGACAGCGCCGCACGATCCGGATGGCGTCGGAGCGCTTGCCGCGACAGAGGCGCTATTCATGCGCAGCTACACCGCGGGTGGTCTTGCTCTGGAGGTCTTGGGACCTGCAATCTTCCACCAGGTCCGGGACGCCTCGAACATGTCGATGGCCGGAATCGTTGGCGACCGCATTGTGGCTGTCTATCAGGACAACGCAACGACCGGGGATCCGAGCAATATCACGGCGCAGATCCTTGATACGCGCCTCGATGGTTTCGGTCAGCCGATTGTCCTGAACGGCCCCGGGCTTACGCTGCTCGGCGATCCAACCCTCGCGATCAATGGCCGCGTCCTGCCGGACGTACTCGTCGGTACGATTGGTCAGGACTTCATCGACGGCGGCGGTAACAATGACATTCTCGACGGCGCGCTAGGAGACGACACCATAGTTGCCGGAGCGGGCAATGACTCGATCGTCGGCGGGGGCGGCACTGATACCCTGCTGTTGTCGGGTCGCTACACCCAGGATGGCGACAGCACCAACGACGACTATTCCATTCAGGCGCTTGGCAACGACACCTTCCAGATCACGGATCTGCGCGCCAATGGCGACGGCGTGGACTTTGTCAGCGGCATCGAGAATCTCGTCTTCCAGAGCAGCGGGACAGTCTTGCGTCCTGTCGACCTGCTGTCAGCTCACGTGCAAGTAACGCCGACGGCGTGGGGCTGGACCGATATCGACGCAAACGCGGCGCCCAATGCAGACGGCA